>LIBD01000104.1 GCA_001437855.1 Actinobacteria bacterium BACL4 MAG-120820-bin23
CCTTTGATGTTTTCTTAGGCGAAACTACTTTTGAACCTTGTCTTTCCACGCTGAATCAATTGCATTCACCCAGTCAGCTGATATTTCAGGGTTTGCCTTCTTTGCCAATTTAGTTGGGGACAAACTGTGTTTAGAGATTGGCAGGCTGCGATAAGGCCCTGAGATTGGAGTTATGTTCATGTTAATAGCTGGAAGACCAACGATACCGTCAGTCTGTAATTTCATCTGCGCTTGTGGCGCAAGCATTAGGTTAGCTATGACCTGTGCTCCAGCTTTTCGTGGTGAATTATAAGGAATGGTTACATAACTGAGATTTCCAATCATGCCATCGCCAAATACTCCTACACGTGTTGAGTCTGGATATAGCCCATTATTCACCTCTACGAACGCATTTCGTGCGCCGTAATCAAGGTATGCAGAAATTTCGCCAGTCGCGAAGAGTTTCTGCACATCCCCAATCGTGGCCGGATATGTCGCCCCTTTTCTCCATAGATAAGGCTCAATCTCATTCAGCAAAGAAGCCGTTTTGTTCATTGCAGAATCAAATTTGGCCTGGTCGAACTTACCAAGGAATTGGTTATAGCCACCATTTGCTTGATAAAAAAATCGTCTAACAGTCATTGAACCATTGAAGTCCGGTGGAGCCGGGTAAGTAAACTTTCCTGGATTTTTCTTCACCCAGGCAGTAAAAGCGGCAGCAGAGGCCAAGTTTGACTTCTTTACATACTTACTGTCATAGACAACACCTGAAGACGCGGTTGCCCATGGAGACTCGCACCCGTTAACTGGCAGACCAAAATCTTGATTAACAGCTGAACTATTCCAATTAACATATTTTGTGTTTGGAAGTTTCGTTGACCAATCGCAGTGCCATATATCTGCTTGCACTCCGGTAGCAAAGTTATTTCCATTGATCCAAATTAGATCTACGCTTCCATTTTTGTCATTACCGGCTTGCTTCTCTCCAAGAACCTTATTGACCGCCTCTGGTGTTGCGTTGAGTTTTACTTGGTTCAAAGTTATGCCGTATTTCTTAGCTTCTTCACCTAAATAATCATTGACATAGGTGTTTATCTTGGCGCCCCCACCCCACATGTACCAATTCACAGTTTGCCCTTTTGCTTCGGATAGAATTTTCTTCCACTCTTTACCCGAATAGAGCTTTGTGCCAACTGCACCTGATGGGGTGACACTCATTAAGCTTGAGGCTACGAGAACGAACGAGGTTAAAACCGCAGCAATATTACTTTTTCGCATACATCTCCCTTTTCTTTCTATCCACCTAAGGGTGGTTGATGAGAAAAGTAACAGAGGCAAGAGTGATTGGATAGAAGGCCACCCTTTCTCACTAGACCACTTTTCTCTTTATGGTTCTGTATGTGCTCAGAGAGTGGCCAAGATGAGGCGATAAAGACAAGTTTTCAGCGTATTTTAGGGTTTGCTCGCTAAGAGGACGCATAAGGTGAAGCAGCGAAGTGGTCTAGTCTTATTGTCTAGCAAGATAGATTCCAAGGGATAATGGTGAATACTACGCTCTAGAAAAACTGGTTACTATAAAGGAGCAGAGCGATGAGTGCGCAAATTGCAAGCCCAAATATCGTGATAGTAATCTGTGATGACATTGGCTTTGGAGATTTATCGTGTAATGGCTCAACAATGATTAAAACTCCTTGCCTAGATCTTGTTGCGCAAAATGGGGCTCGACTTACTTCAATGTATAGCGGGGGCCCCACATGCACTCCAGCGAGAGCGGCTTTAATGACAGGAAGAATTGCGGCACGAACGGGAGCCGCTCGCGTTTTGTTTCCTGGAGATAACCGAGGGATGGATCTCACGGAATTAACAATGGCCACCTATTTGAAACAGAGAGGTTACAAGACTGGGTGTTTCGGCAAGTGGCACTTGGGCGATATTCCTGAGAATGGTCCCTTGAAGTTTGGTTTCGATAGATATTTTGGGCTTCCATACAGTAACGACATGGAACCTATGATCGTATATCGAGATAATGACGCGATCGAAGAACCTGCAGACGTTGCTTCTCTTGCAAAAAGGTGCACCGAAGAAGCTATTGATTTCATGGATGCAACCCCATTGGATCAGCCGTTTTTTCTCTACTTTCCCTTCACAAGCCCGCACCACCCTGTGACCCCTGAGGATTCATTTGTTGGTCAGTCAGAAGCGGGAATCTATGGGGACACATGCGAGGCAATTGACTTCTATTCTGGAGAACTATACAAAAAAGTTGAGTCTCGGGGACAGATTGAAAACACTATCTTTATTTTTACTAGTGATCATGGTCCTTGGTGGGAGGGTTCAAACGGAGGGCTAAGAGGAAGAAAATTTGAGACGTGGGATGGAGGTATGAGAGTTCCATTTTTAATCTCGTGGCCAAAAGTGATTCCCTCTGGTCAAGTTATTAATCAACCAGTTGCTACTATGGATGTTTTACCGACTGTTTGTAGCATTCTTGATATACCTATGGACAAATCCAAACCATTTGATGGCGAAGATATCTCTGATCTTTTTATTGAGGGTTCGCAGCAATCTCATAATCCGATTTGGTATTTTGATGCCTTCAATTTAAATGCCATTCGAAAGGGAAAATGGAAACTACATCGAAGACGGCAAACTTGGGGTGGAGAAAAGTTTGCCCAATGGTCATTGCCCCAGCTCTTCGATTTAGAACGAGATCCCGCTGAAAGCTACGACTTGAGTGCCAGGCATCCAGACATAGTGCTAGAGCTTTCAAAATTAATGGAGGATTGTGAGTCTTCACTTGATATTCAGCGGCCTGACGACCGTGAATGGTGGAAGGGTTCAACCCTAAATGAGAGCGCTGGTTGGACAGTTCAGAAGTAAACAACGACAGCAGAGTTGATTCCTTGTCCACAGGTTGTTGTCCTCCAAAAAAGGGCTTGGGTTTAATTCAGCAGATTTACACCACTAAGCAGCAGAATTTTGGTAACGTCGAACTAGATTTAGTAACAGTGCCATCGGGTGAGTTCAAAATGGGTTCAGACTCCTCACCCTATCCTTCAGATGGTGAAGGACCCCAAAGAATTGTGTGGATAGATGAGTATCAAATTGGTAAATATGCAGTGTCGAATCGAGAATTTGAGTCTTTTGTTTTGGCTACCGATTACAAAACAGATGCAGAACAATTTGGATGGTCTTATGTTTTCAAATATTTTTTATCTGAGTCACAAGTCTTTGCTTCAAGTCCTGTATCGGAGAACGAAACTCCTTGGTGGATCCCTGTTTCGGGGGCAAATTGGAAAAACCCATTCGGGGATAATCGAGAATTTAGAGATTACCTTGAACACCCCGTTGTTCATG
>LIBD01000105.1 GCA_001437855.1 Actinobacteria bacterium BACL4 MAG-120820-bin23
TCAAGCAAACCTGTGCCTCACCCCTAGAGGTAAGGCACAATCCCTTGAGCTTTAAGGGCTACCACTGAACATGACATTAAAGATTATCAAGTTGAGTGGCTCCATAAAGTTTGCATAAAGGTATTGAGATTGCATACTTGGAGATAATTAGGGAGAATTTGCAGATGAGCCAAACTGCATATTTTGCAACAGGTTGTTTCTGGGGTGCAGAGCGAAGGTTTTGGCAATTAACTGGTGTCACCTCTACATCTGTTGGTTATATGGGTGGAAATAAATCAAACCCGACATATAAAGAAGTTTGCAGCGGGACCACTAATCATGCTGAAATAGTTGAAGTAAGTTTTGATCCAACAACTATTAGCTTCGAAAGATTATTAGCTGAATTTTGGGTTATGCATGACCCAACCTCACTAAATCAACAGGGTGGAGATATTGGTACGCAATATCGATCTGCGATTTATGCAACCACGCCAGAACAACTAGATATTGCCTTAAGGAGTAAATTAATTTATCAAAAGGCACTTACTGAAAACGGTTTAGGCCAGATAGTCACTGAAATTATTTCTGCCAAAGGAATTACCTACTGGATAGCAGAGGAATATCACCAAAGATATTTAGAAAAAAATCCAAATGGCTATGATTGCCATTCTTCAACTGGAATTGCCTACCCTTTGGTGACAAATACTCATGATGCATGAATTAACTTCAGATAACTCAAAGGGTCAGCCGTATCCAGTAAAGATTGATGAATCTGATTTAAAGAATCGGGTAGATGAACTTTCCTATGCAGTTTTGCGAAAAGCTGCGACTGAGACTGCATTTACAGGTGAGTACACAGATACCGAAACAATTGGAGTTTATAAGTGCAAGGCATGCTTTGCAGAACTTTTTAGATCAGATACAAAATTTCATTCCGGCTGTGGCTGGCCATCCTTTTATGCGCCAACTAAGGATGATGCAGTTGAATTAATTGAAGATAGATCGTTATTTCCAAGAATTAGAACTGAAGTTAGATGTTCAGCATGTGGATCACACTTAGGACATGTTTTTACCGGTGAGGGTTATGCAGTGCCAACTGATCAACGATGGTGTATTAATTCAGTAGCTTTGGTATTAGAACCTAAAAATTAATTATTGCCTGCGTATTTTTGGCTGTTTGCACACTTATCCCTAGTTTCATGACTAACTTTAAGTTATTTAGGTTAGGCTTATTGCATGGGTAAAGGTATTGATTTAAATAAGTTAGCCACCGAATCACAGGTAGTTGCATCGGGTCGACCTGAGAAAAAACCAGACGGGGCTTTAAATCCACCCATTGCTCTTAATTCTACTTTTCATGAAGGTGGGCCAATTGGTTATGGACGATATGGTAACGAAGCATGGAGTGCGCTAGAAGAGGCAATTTCAATTCTTGAAGGTGGACAAACATTAATATTTTCATCTGGTATGGCAGCAATTAGTGCAGCTTTTTCACTGTTACCACCAGGTGGCACAATAATCGCAGCCGAGAATGGTTATCAAGGCACAACAACAATGCTTAAGAAAATGCATGAGCAAAAGCAACTCAATGTCAGATTTGTTAATTTGCCAGATACCGAACAAGTCTTAAAGGCATTACCTGGTGCAAATATGCTTTATTTAGAGTCACCCACAAATCCTGCAATCGAAGTAGTCGATCTTCCTAAGGTCATTTCCGCTGGAAAAAAAGAAGGATGTTTAGTAGCTGTAGATAACACTCTTGCAACACCTATGGTTCAAAATCCATTACAACTTGGGGCCGATATAAGTTTGCACTCAATTACAAAATATCTATCAGGGCATAGTGATATTTTGCTTGGCTGTGCTGTTGTAAAAGATAAATCACTCTTTGACCGAGTTGAGCAATCTCGAAGATATGGGGGAGCAATTGCTGGTCCATTTGAGGCATGGCTTGCACTAAGAGGGATACGTACTTTTGCTTTACGCATGCAACGCTCCCAAGAAAATGCTATGGAATTGGCAAAAAGATTAGAAAAAGATAAGCGAGTATCGAAAGTTAGATTCCCAGGACTTTCATCTGATCCATATCATGAAAGAGCTAAGTCTTTTATGAAAGGCTTTGGTGCAATGATCTCTTTTGAGGTCAAGGCTGAGGTTTCTCAAATAGAAAAAATGTGTAACTCATCAAAACTGATTACCCATGCCACATCCCTAGGCGGAGTGGAATCGATTTGGGAGCGCCGCCGCAGGTGGGCAACTGAGAGCCATACCATCCCTGAAAATTTGATTAGGTTTTCAGTTGGCATAGAAAATGTTGAAGATCTATGGGCAGATATCCAAGACTCTTTTTCTGCCGCTGATATCAACTAAATGTCAGTTGTAATTCGTAGTGCAACCATTAGTGATATTCCAGTTATCCATCAATATATTAAGGACTTAGCAGAGTTTGAAAAAGCACCAGATGAGGCAGTTTTAACTCACTTAGATTTAGAGCAATCATTTTTTGGTCAATCACCTCAAGTTTATTGTTTGCTTAGTGAGGTTGATCAGCAGGTCACCGGAATAGCCATCTGGCACCTTAACTACTCAACTTGGCTGGGAAAGCATGGTATCTACCTAGAGGATCTTTATGTTGATCCTAAGTTTCGAGGCCTAGGCCATGCAAAGGCGCTATTAAAAGAGCTAGCCAAAATATGTATAGAACGAGGCTATCCCAGACTGCAGTGGTGGGTTTTGGATTGGAACAAGGGCGCAATTGATTTTTATAACTCAATTGGTGCACTACCTATGGATGAGTGGACTGTGTTTAGGGTTTCTGGGAAAGAGCTAGGAAAATTAGCAAACTCAGGAAATTGACCAAATTTCATTAAAATTAAGAGTAGATTTATCCCATGATTAAGGCCTTCAAAAGACTAATTGCCCTATTTGGCGTTATTTTAGTTGCTTTTGGCGCGATAAAAAGTTTATTTCATTGGCTTGCTCGCTCCGAAAGTGATGAGTATGAAGTATGGAGTGATGATGAAGAACGAGAAGACGTAAAGTGAGTAATACTTATGTTCCAGGAACATGCAATATTGGTCAAGGAGAAATAAAGCGTAGACAAGCAGTTGCTATTTTTGGTTTATTTCTTATTGCGATTTCCTCTATTGGTATCTTAACTACAGACCAAGATAGAGGCGCTCGCCTATCGATATTTATACCAGCTGTAATTTTTTCAATTGGATTTGTTCAATCGCGTAAAAAGTTTTGCTTAGCCTATGGATTAGCTGGCACATTTAACTTTGGAAAATTAGGCCAAATATCTAAAGTTCAATCACTAGAAGATAAAAAAGTAGATCGTAAAACTGCTG
>LIBD01000106.1 GCA_001437855.1 Actinobacteria bacterium BACL4 MAG-120820-bin23
CCAGTTGCGCTGCATCAGCAACACTTTCTCTGGCCACTTACCCTCTAATTGTTGCATGTCATCTAACAAGCGATCTGCATAATCGGTGATCTTGAAATACCACTGATTTAATTTCTTTTTAGTTACTGCGCTATCACATCTTTCACATAGTCCGGCTACTACCTGCTCATTTGCCAATACAGTTTGGCAATCTGGGCACCAATTTACGGCTGAATCTTTTCGATACGCCAAACCCTTTTCAAACATCTTAAGAAATAACCATTGGTTCCATTTGTAATACTCAGGGTCACATGTGTGGAGTACTCGATCCCAATCAAAGGAGCAGGCGTATCTGCGCATCGATGCTTTTTGTACTTCAATATTTTCATAGGTCCAAGCTCTTGGATCGGCATCTCGCTTAATTGCAGCATTTTCTGCTGGTAATCCAAATGCATCCCAACCAATTGGATGCATGACATTAAAACCTTTTTGAATCCAATATCTAGCAATTACATCTCCTAGGGCGTAAGCCTCAGCATGCCCCATATGTAAATCCCCAGATGGATAGGGGAACATATCTAATACATATTTTTTTGGACGCTCATCATTAGCGCGAGCTGATTTAAATGGTTCTAATTTGTCCCAAATTGGCAGCCACTTATCCTGCACCGCTTTAAAGTCATACGCTTCATGCATCGTTAAGCCCAACTAACCTTGGTTAACTCTTCACTAACCTGCCACAAATTCTTTGCCAACACCTGATCATAGGCAAGAGCTCTAGCTCTAGTTACTTTAGGCGCACCCTTAATCTCTAAGAATCCATCTGGTCCAATAAAACTTGCGCCATATAGCCCTGGATAAATAGCTGCTGCCAAGGTTGGTAGAGCGCCAGCTGCTGCTGGTTGGGCCAATAATTTGTTTATCCACTTTGTTATTTTCTCCTCAGTTGCAGCTCCTCGCATTTGAGAGGCAACAGTTTGTAAGTTTGTGTCGGAGTAACCAGGGTGAACAGCTATTGGAATAAATGACCAATTATTTTGAATGCGCAAGCGCTCTAGCTCAGAAACAAATAATAGGTTAGCTAATTTACTTGCGCCATAAACCTGCCATTTTTGATACTTACCAATACCTAGCATCATATTTTTAATGGTTGGGATTGAGTTATCGCCAAAATTTCCCATTCGGTGGGCAAAACTTGAAACAACTACTAGGCGATCTTTAATTTGATCTTTGATTAAACCAGCAAAGGCAAAGTGACCTAGATGGTTGGTGCCTAGCTGTAATTCAAATCCATCAACAGTTTTTCTAAATGGCGTGGCCATAACTCTAGCATTAAGAATTACAACATCAAATTCGCGATCAACTCTGGCGGCTGCTTTTCTAACAGATTCTAAATCTGTTAGATCCATAAGTAGGTAATCAACTAGGCCAGGCCCGATTTGCTTGATGGCGTCCCGAGCTTTTTCCACACTTCGAGCGGTGATATAAACATGAGCATTTCTACGGGCAAGTTGTGTGGCTGCTGCCAAACCAATCCCGGAAGTAGCACCGGTTATCAAGAATTTTTTACCAGTTAAATCGGGAATATTAGATGCACTCCAATTTTTTGGAATCACTAAAGCTTTTGGCACAAATACTCCCTTTTTAATCTTTCTTTTTAATCTATTTTAAAGTGGAGCTGAGGGGATTTGAACCCCTGACCCCTTGCATGCCATGCAAGTGCGCTACCAACTGCGCTACAGCCCCGCTTGATTTTTAAATCGTAAGGGGCAACCTTATCTAATTAACCGCATCATCTCCAAAGACAGGCTCAGGTAATGATCCGGCATTGTGCTCTGCTAAATACCATCTAGTTCCAGTGTGGTGCTTTGTTAACTCCAATACCGACCAACATGCATTTGATAAACCACCAATAATTCCCCAATGTCCAATCGGTAAATTTAATATTGAACCAAGCACACTTCGAACTGTGCCACCGTGGGTAACAAAGACAATGGTGCCGGAAAAATTCTCTGTTTCTTTTTCAATTGCAGCTACCGCTCGTTTTGCAACATCACTTCTGCGCTCACCAATTTCACCTGCTGGTTCATCGCCACCTTCATACCAACTTGTAAATAACGCACCATGGGATGCCCGATTTTCATCAGCTGTTCGACCCTCCCAAAGTCCACCATTTGTCTCTCTAATATCGGGATTAATCTCAACTTTTTTATTGGTTAATTCAGCAAGAGCAGCTGCTGTTTTTTGTGCTCTAATTAAATCACTTGAAACAATTCGATCTGGTTTTAATGCGGCCAATACTTTTGCCGCCTCCACTACCTGATACTCACCCACCTTATTTAATGGAATATCAGAGCTGCCTTGAAACCGATTCTCTACATTCCAATCTGTCTGGCCATGGCGCCAAAGTACGATACGAATTGGTGATTCTGATTTACTCATTAACGAACGCTCTTTTCTAGTCCTAAATCTATTTTTGGGCAATCATTCCAAAGCCGATCTAGCATGTAGTAATTTCTTAGCTCGGTGCTTTGAATATGCACTACCAAGTCTGTGTAATCTAGCAGCACCCAAGATCCACTTCCCTCTTTTCGGACTGGCTTTTCCCCGGCTTGCGCTAATTTCTTTTGCACCTCTTCTGAGAGCGCCTGCAACTGCGGCTCATTGTTTCCAGTAACTAATAAAAATACTTGGTTTAAAACTAATTGCTCTGACAAATCTATTGCCACAATCTCACTGCCTAGTTTTTCAGCTAAGGCAGCGGCTGCAATCTTGGTTAATTCTAAAGTTCTATTACCTACTGCCATATAACCCATACTCTCGAACAAAGGTGACTACTTTGGCTGGTAATAAATTACTCACATTCTCTCGCTCTGAAATTGATTTCCTAACCTTAGTTGATGATATATCTAAAGCTTTGATATTTACTTCATCAAAATCAGAGGGTGCAGAGCCTGGTCGATTGATGACCAATACCTTTACCTTTTGTAATAGCTCTGTCGATTTATGCCATTGTCCTATGCTTTTTACAGCATCACTTCCTAATATAAGTGTGAAATTTGTATTTGGGTACTTAATCGATAATTCATTAACGGTATCTAGGGTATAACTATCGCCATCTCTATTGACCTCCAGTGGAAGAACTTCAACTTTTCCAGATAGCCCCATTGAGGTAATAGCTAAATCAGCCATTTGAAACCTTTGTTGAGCGGAGGCAATTGGTGTGTGTTGCTTTAGCCAGGGTTTTCCAGATGGAATTACTAAGACTTTATCAAATTTGTTTGCGACCTCTTTAATTAAATGTAGATGTCCGA
>LIBD01000107.1 GCA_001437855.1 Actinobacteria bacterium BACL4 MAG-120820-bin23
ATCAAAATTGCAATTGCCTTGTCAAAATCTGCAGACTTATCAACATAAACATGGCAGACGCCAGCTCCTGTTTCTATGGTTGGCACTGTTGCTTCATCAACTACAGTTCTAATTAATTGTGCACTCCCCCTTGGAATAACTAAATCTACAAATCCTGAGGCTTTTAATAAAGCTGTCACAGTACCTCTATCATCTGATGGCACTAATTGGATTACCTCTGGTGAAATTGAAGTGCCTGTAAATCCTTTTCGCATTACCTCAATTAAAATTTTATTACTGTGTTCTGCAGAAGAAGATCCGCGCAATAAGGCTGCATTGCCTGATTTAATTAAAATTACTGCAGCATCAACTGTGACATTTGGCCTAGCTTCATAAACCATACCAACCACGCCAAATGGAACTGACTTTTGAAGAAGGTGTAAACCATTCTCTAAAGTTCTTTCAACCAAAACTCTATTTAAAGGATCTGGCAACTTTGTGATATTTTTTGCAGCGTTTGCCATTGATTTAATTCTTCCTTCAGTCAACAATAATCTGTCTTGAAGAGATTGATTCATCCCAGATTTCTTAGCCGCTTCCATATCTAATTGGTTTGCCTCGATTATCAACTTTGAATTTTTCTCGAGCTCTAAAGAAATATTTTCTAATATTTGATTTCGTTGGGCATTTGATGAGTTGGCAAGTACGCGAGCAGCCAGGCGCGCTTTGGTTGCGAGATCTTCAATTATCGATGTGGCTGCCATGTCCTAAGCCTACGGGCTATTAGGCTATCGGCGTGAGACGTTTATTTAAGTTCCTTCGAAATACTGTAATTTCAGTTGGACTTATATATGTGGCGTTGTTTGTCTTTACCAAAGTAATTCATTATCCAGAACCAATTGCTGCTATAAAGCTGGGGTTAGCCCCAGCATCAAAGACGCCTACTTTGATGCCATGGCATGTGATTGATCCAGCTGCCAAACCAGTTGCCATTCCAGTAACTTCCGAAAAGATGCCAGATGAAATTATGTATAAAGGCACCTCCCTTGCGTTTAATGAGTTCTTGAAGCAGACAGATACCAATGTTTTTATTGTTTTACGAAATGGTGTGATGACTTATGAGTGGTATAAAGATGGCATAACGCAACAGTCACAATTGCCTTCTTACTCAGTGGCTAAAACAATGACATCAATAATGATTGGGCAATTAATCTCCCAAGGTAAAATTTCAGAAAGTGATAAGTTTGTTGACTACTTCCCTGATTTAAAAGCTGGCACCAGTTTTGATTTAGTCACAATTAAACAACTACTAGATATGCAGGCTGGCGTTGGCGTAAGTGATAATTATCCATCAGGGCCCTCTGGATGGGGTGTAGCTATTGCACAAATGTATGCCACTACCGACCTTGATTGGTTTCTAAAAAATAATAGAAAGATGGCTTTTGATCCAGGTACGAAATCTGAATACCGAAGTGTTGATACTCAAATGCTAGGAATGATAATCAAGAAAGTAACTGGTAAGAAAGTTGCTGATTACTTTAGTGAGAACGTCTGGCAAGTAATTGGTGCAAAATATCCCGCAACTTGGAATGTTGATCGAGTAGGTGGAACCGAAAAAACATTCTGCTGCTTTAATGCCTCCGGTATTGATTATGCTCGAATCGGAATGCTATTTCTAAATGGTGGATACGCCGGGCCAAATAAAGTAATAGATAAATCGTGGCTAAATCGGATGACTACTTCAGTAACTACTCTGGATAGGGATTGGGGTTATGGTGCACAGGTTTGGCACCCATATCCAAGGATTTCTCTGGCACTTGGTCTGCATGGACAATTTATTTTTATAAATCCAGACACACGAACTGTGATTGTGAAATTAAGTGATAATCCAACTGATTCAGATCATGAATCAGATACTGCTAAGGCTTTACTAGAGATTTCAAATCTTAAAGATTAGGTAAAAAATAAGTTCCAACCTGCTTACCGGCTAGGGCATCAGATAGATCAGACATTTTTGTAAGCAACATTCCAATACCAACACTTGTAACAACTCGCGCTGCATCAATCTTGGTGACCATGCCACCACTGCCTACTCCAGAGGTTCCAGCCCCGCCTAGTGAATCTGAATCAATTTTAGAAAGATCCGAAACAAGATGAATCTGCTTTGCTCCTGGTGAACTTGGATTTGCATCATAAAGACCATCAATATCAGTAATTAGAACCAATAGGTCTGCCTCAATTAGCTTAGTAACTTTTGCAGCAAGGCCATCATTATCACCATATTTAATCTCTTCAGTACCTACGGTGTCATTTTCATTTATAACTGGGACGACGCCTTGCTTTAAAAGTGAGTTTAAGACTCCTTTAATGTTAGCAATATGTGCATCCTTAGTAATATCTTCTAAAGTAATTAATATTTGAGCAGTTGTTATTTCAAATCTGTTAAAGGATTGAGTGTATTTAGCCATGAGTAACCCCTGTCCAACAGAGGCAGCAGCTTGCTGAGAGGTTAGATCAGAAGGACGAGCTGATAGGCCAAGTGGTGCAAGACCAGCAGCAATAGCTCCAGAAGATACGACAATTACCTCTTTATTATCCTGTTTGAGTTTAGCTACAACATCAACTAGATCGTCAATTGCTTTTGGATCTAAATTTGCGCCAGCCTTACCCGTAAGTGTTGAGGAACCAACCTTGATTACTATGCGGTTAATTTCTTTTAAATTAATGGACATCTTCATCAATTCTAGGATTTTTTGGGTTAGGTACATTGTACTCCCATTGCATTTCTATTTCGTCATCACTTAGTTGATCAATGTCATCTTCTAATAAATCCATTCGCCATGGAGTAGAAAGACGTAAGTCTTCTCCTCTTGGGCCGGCAAGTAATTCAGCGCCTGCCTCAATACTTGGCTCCCAATCAAAAATTACTGCTTCATCCCCTTCGCCAATTCTTACTTCATCACCAGATTTTGCACCCTGTTTAAACAATTCTTTCTCAACACCATAAGAAGCTAAACGATCAGCTAAGTATCCAATTGCTTCGGCATTTGCAAAATCAGTTTGTTTAACCCATCTTTCAGGCTTATCTCCAGCCACATTAAATGAGCCATCTTCATTAGCGGTTACCGTAAATCCCGCATCATCTACCGCAACAGGACGCAAAACAATTCGAGTAACTTGTTCAGCTTTTTGTTCTTTCCGACTCT
The DNA here is from genome assembly GCA_001437855.1 of Actinobacteria bacterium BACL4 MAG-120820-bin23. Taxonomy (GTDB): domain Bacteria; phylum Actinomycetota; class Actinomycetes; order Nanopelagicales; family Nanopelagicaceae; genus Nanopelagicus. The sequence continues at coordinate 3,186 of LIBD01000107.1, forward strand.
TCTGAATTATTTGCGCCATTGCATAAACCAACTCTTGAATACCTTCACGAGAAGCTGCAGA
>LIBD01000108.1 GCA_001437855.1 Actinobacteria bacterium BACL4 MAG-120820-bin23
GCACATTGGTTAAACGTGACAAAATTTTTATAGCTACAAAAGCCGGGGTAACTTTCAAAGATGGCGTAAGACAGGTAAGCAATTCCAGAAATGATTTAATTACTGATTTAGACAAGTCATTAAGTAGATTAAATGTAGATCATATTGATCTTTGGCAGATTCAAACTTGGGATTCAAACACCCCAATTGAGGAGACATTATCTGCCCTTGACTACGCAACATCCTCTGGCAAGGCTAGATATGTAGGAGTCTGTAACTTTAATGGTTGGCAATTAGCTAGATCAGCGACCTTACAAAATCCTATTTTTGGAAAAGCAGCAATAACCTCTTCGCAAAATGAGTACTCACTTCTTAATCGGCGCGCAGAAGATGAACTAATTCCTGCCGCAGATTCTCTTGGACTGGGTTTTATTGCATGGTCACCACTTGGTCGCGGCGTACTTACTGGAAAATACCGAAATGGCGTACCTTCAGATTCAAGAGGTGCTTCTCCTCATTTTGCAAACTTTGTTGATGCTTACTTATCAGAAAGAGCAAACAAAATTGTTGAGGCCGTCTGCATTGCAGCTGATGGGTTAGGTTATTCACCGTTAGAGGTTGCATTGTCTTGGGTAAGGGATGCACCAGGCGTTACAAGTGCGTTAATAGGGGCAAGAACTGGCGCCCAACTTAGAGGGATACTTACCGTTGAACAGATTGTACTTCCACAACAAGTCAGACAAGCTCTAGATGAAGTTTCGGTTCTCTCTTAGGATTTTCCTTAAACATTTTCTAGAAACTCATACAACACTCTTACTCCGAATTTTAAACCATCAATAGGCACACGCTCGTCTACACCGTGAAAGAGTGAGAAAAAATCTAAATCAGTTGGTAGGCGGAGTGGAGAAAAACCATAACCAATAATTCCAAGCTCACTCAGAGCCTTATTATCTGTTCCGCCACTCATTAAATATGGAACTGGAATCGCTTGTGAGTCTTCGGTAGCAAGTGCATTACACATTGCCTCTACTAAACTTCCTGAAAAGTCAGCTTCTAAAGCTATGTCTCTTGTTATGACCTCAATATTTATTTCCTGACCAGCAAGTTTGGTGATTGTTTCAACTAGCTCTGATTCATGTCCTGGTAAGAAACGACCATCAACTACTGCACTTGCGCTCTGTGGAATTACATTTGCCTTGTAACCAGCCTCTAACATCGTTGGGTTAGCGGTATTAGTTAGAGTAGCTCCAATCATCTTTGCAGCACTACCTAAGTGCTTTAAAAGATTTTTAAAATTAGCAGGATCAAATGTGTCCCCAGTTAGATCAGCAATTTTCTTAAATAGTAACTTATTTGTTTTGGTTGGGACTTGTGGCCATTCATAACTACCAATTCTTGAGACTGCATTAGAGATTTTTGTTACTGCATTGTTAGTATTTATAAATGAGCCATGCCCTGCTGTGCCCTTGGCGCTGAGCTTGAGCCACTGTATTCCCTTTTGCGCCGATTCAATTAAATAAAGTCGATGATCACCCGTTATCGTTACTGAAAAGCCACCAACTTCAGAAATTGCCTCTGCATAACCTTTAAACAATTCTGGTCTATTTTTAACCAACCATCTTGAGCCATACGTACCAGATGCCTCTTCGTCGGCAAAGAAAATTAAAAGTATGTTTCTTGGAGGCTTGTAACCCACTCGTTGCCACATTCTTACAGATGCCAATAGCATTGCATCCATATCCTTCATATCAACTGCGCCTCTACCCCATATAAAGCCATCTTTTATTTCGCCACTAAATGGGTCTACCGACCAATCCGATGCATCTGCGGGAACTACGTCAAGATGCCCATGAAGCACTAAACCTGGACGAGTAATGTCACTTCCTGCAATTTTTGCTACAACATTTACTCTATTTGGAGCCGATTCAATAAGCTCAGCATCAATACCTACCTCAGATAATTTTCTTGCAACATACTCGGCGATTAATCGCTCATCGCCTTTACCTTCACCGTAATTAACACTTGGAATCTGAATCATCTCTTGGCAGAACAAAACTGTTTCTTCTTCTAGCTGCGCTATTTGATCTGCGGTTAACTTCATCCCTAAATCCTATCTAAGTTGGATTTCCCTTGAATTACTATTAGGTTAAAATACAAAGATGTCCGGGTGGCGGAATTGGCAGACGCGCTAGCTTGAGGTGTTAGTGCCCGTCAGGGCTTAGGGGTTCAACTCCCCTCCCGGACACAAGTATTTGACCTAATCAATAAGATGGAGTGGTGAGCAAAAATTTGAATGATTTAATCCGAGTGATTCCTGATTTTCCTAAACCTGGAATTAGTTTTAAGGATATAACTCCTCTAATAGCAAATGGTGAAGCCTTCTTGAATGTATCCAAACAAATAGCTCAGTTAGGTCGAGAAAGCGACTACATTGCAGGTATTGAAGCTCGTGGATTCATTTTTGCCTCCTCTGCTTGTGCACTCACTGAAAAGGGATTTATTCCGATTCGAAAGAGTGGCAAGTTGCCTGGAAATACAATCTCATCCACTTATGATCTTGAATATGGAAGTGCAACACTTGAAGTTCATACCGACATTATTAAGCAAGGTTCAAAGGTATTACTTGTGGACGATGTTTTAGCAACCGGAGGTACTGCAATTGCTGCCACAAAATTATTGAAAGCAGCAGGTTTGCTCCCGATAGGACTTGTTTTCCTCTTAGATATTCCAGAACTCAACGGCAAAGCGCGAATCGCTGAAGCTCTACCTGGTCTAAAAACTGAAGTTATATTGGCACAATAACCCAATGGCTGAGTTAATTTATTACTGCGGAACAATGGATAGTGGAAAATCCACTCTTGCATTGCAGACTGCGCATAATCATCGCTCCCGTGGTCGAGAGGGAATTATTTTCACCAGTCTAGATAGAGCTGGTAAGGGCTTAATCTCTTCTCGACTTGGTTTGCAGATTGAAGCCCTAGAGGTAGATCCTGATTTAGATATTCATAAATTGGTAGTTGAAAGATTATCGATCGGTGGGAAAATCAATTTCATTATTTGCGATGAAGCTCAATTCTATACACCGAAACAGATCGAGCAGATGGCTCAAATTGTCGATGGACTTGGTATTGATGTATATGCCTTCGGGATACTTTCAGACTTTAGAACTAAACTTTTTCCTGGAAGCGCAAGATTAGTTGAATTGGCCGACCGAGTGCAGACGCTACAAGTCGAAGCTCTTTGCTGGTGTGGTGAGAGG
>LIBD01000109.1 GCA_001437855.1 Actinobacteria bacterium BACL4 MAG-120820-bin23
AGCCCTTTGTCATTAGATAGATGGGCCATAATTCTCATTTCAATTTGACTATAGTCAGCTGTCAATAAATTTATATATGGCGATTGAGCCACAAAGCAATCTCTAATTTTCCTACCCTCCTCCGTTCTAATCGGAATATTCTGTAGGTTTGGCTCAGTGGAAGAAAGGCGACCAGTAGCTGCTACTGTTTGCTGAAAATTAGTATGAATTCTGCCATCACTTTCAGTCGCTGATAACAAGCCTTCAACTGTTGATAGCAACTTACTTGTTTCACGAATACGTAATAAGTATTTAAGGATTGGATGTTTAGTCTTAACAAAAAGCCACTCCAGACTTTCGGCATCAGTTGTAAAACCGGTCTTTATTTTCTTAGTCTTTGGGAGCTTTAATTCTTCAAATAAAACAGATTGCAATTGCTTTGGTGAGTTGACATTAAATTCGTGGCCAGCCGCTTCATGGGCTAATGAGGTCTGCTCTTGAGTTATCTTTGAGAATTGACTGGCTAAATCTTCGAGTTTTATCCTATCAATTGCAATTCCAGTTGATTCGATTTTTGAAAGCAAAAGCAATGTCGGTTGTTCAATTTTTAGATAAAGATCACTCATACCCATGGTAGCAATTTCAGTTTGTAAATCCTTTTGTATTCTAAATATCCAAGCCGCACTTTTAGGGTTAAAAATAAAAAATAGATTTTCATTCTCATCGGATATGCCAAGCAGTCTCTGCGCTAAGTCAGATAAATCCAAATTTCTACTACCCGGATTAACAAGGTAAGCCAGTAATTCTATATCTGCGTCAAGTCCACTCAGACCTGTAATTTTCAATATTTCCTTAGCCCTATGAAGATACTTTGGTATCGCAGAATCGGTAATCCAGTCTCCAAAATTTCCGCTTATGACATGAAGTACTTCGGATTCATCTAACGCCACTGCATAGCTGATTATTTTTCTATCTGCTATTTCCACTGAAAGAGCAATAGGTAATCTGCGATCAATTAGAATTTGATTCAGGCCTAAATAATCAACAACTTTGACCTTGATATCTATTTCACTTGTAATGCTGCCACCAATTTGCGGTAATGATTTTAATCGCTCCCTAAGCGCTCTAATTTCTAAGGCCTCAAATATTTTAGTTATTTCTGCAGGATCAATTCCAGTCCACTTCAACACATCTAAAGATAAGGGAAGCTCTAAGTTTGTCTGTAACTGTGTTAGTTCTCGGTTTAACTTAACTTGATCAATATTTGCTCGTAAGGCATCACCGACTTTTCCGCTGATGCTTTCTGCATTCTTAATCAAATCCTGAAGTGAACCAAAATCAACAATCCATTTTGTTGCAGTTTTTTCCCCTACTCCAGGCAAAGAAGGTAAGTTGTCGCTTGGATCCCCCCGAAGAGCTGCAAAGTCTGGGTATTGTTTTGGAGTCAATCCATACTTTTCAATCACTGCATCAGGTGTCATACGCGACATTTCAGTTACACCTTTTTTAGGATACAAGACTGTTGTTTTTTCACTAACCAACTGAAATGTATCTCTGTCGCCAGAGCAAATTAATACCTCAAATCCTTCAGTCTCAGCATTTTTAGTAAGGGTTGCAATCACATCATCGGCTTCAAACCCAGGCAATTCAAAGCGATTAATTCCAAACGCATTGACTACCTCATAGATATGTGAGACCTGAGATCTAAATTCATCAGGTGTTGCAGTTCGGTTCGACTTATATTCAGGAAATTTTTCTGTTCGGAAAGTTTGTCGTGAGACATCAAATGCGACTGCAATATGAGTAGGTTTCTCCTGATTAATAAGATTAATAATCATCGCTGCAAATCCATATATTGCATTAGTTGGCTGGCCTGTAGATGTCTTAAAATTGTCAACTGGCAGGGCATAAAATGCCCGATAAGCCATGGAATGCCCATCAATTAGTAACAATCTCTTACTACTCTTGGTCATATTGGGATTCTAATTGGCAATACAGGTTAAACTAATCAACATGGCGGATTTTTTACAAGTAATTCGAGAGCGTGGCAGCGGTGCCCTTGATAAGAAAATGGGAATTGAGATTATTGAGGCATCTCCTGAAAGATTAGTCGCCACAATGCCAGTTGAAGGTAATACTCAACCAATAGGACTTTTACATGGTGGAGCAAATGTTGTGCTAGCCGAGAGCTTAGGATCGATTGGTACCCAGCTACATGCTGGTGCTGATCGGAAAATAGTGGGCGTTGATATAAATGCAACTCACCACAAATCAGCTACTTCAGGCATTGTTACTGCAGTTGCGACTGCAATTTCGCTTGGAAAAACTCTTTGTTCATATAATGTAGAGATAAAAAATGAAAAAGGCGAACGGACTTGTACTGCAAGAATTACTTGTCTTATTCTTGATCAGCGCTAATTACTGTAGTTCAGCAGCTCCAGTTCCAAGGTAAGCTGATTTAACATGAGGATCATTTAGGAGATCTTTACCCTTTGCCTCCTTAGTTATGTTACCAACTTCAAGTACATACGCTCGATCTGAGCGTTGTAACGCTTGCTGAGCGTTTTGCTCAACCAGAAGAATTGTTACACCAATCTTATTAATCTGAGTTATGATTCTAAAAATATTCGCAATCATCTGTGGTGCAAGACCCATCGATGGTTCATCAAGAAGTAGAACTTTTGGCTTGGCCATTAGTGCGCGACCAATTGAAAGCATCTGTTGCTCACCGCCCGAAAGAGTTCCTCCTGCTTGGGTGGCTCTTTCTTTCAGACGAGGGAATAATTCATATACGGTTGCTAAATCCTCTGCAATTTCACTTTTCTTCATTTTAAGATGATATTTCCCAAGTTCAAGATTCTCTAAAACACTCATGCCAGGAAAAATTCCACGGCCCTCTGGTGCTTGGGATATTCCTAACGAAACTCTCTGATGAGCTTTATATTTCAATATATTTTCATCACCATAGGTAATTGAACCTGAAACTGGATTCAGAAGCCCCGAAATAGTCTTAAGAAGTGTTGTTTTTCCAGCTCCATTTGCACCAATAAGTGACACAATTTCACCCTGATTTACTACAAGTGAAATTCCTTTTACTGCCTCAATTTTTCCATAGGCAACCCGAAGATCTTTAATCTCAAGACGCATCTTCAGGAACTCCCAAATACGCTTCAATAACTTGTGGATTATCTTGAACTTTACTAGGTGAGTCATC
>LIBD01000110.1 GCA_001437855.1 Actinobacteria bacterium BACL4 MAG-120820-bin23
AGAACCGCCACCAGGACCTACTTCTCCCTGACCATTTAATTGAATACGGTTTCCTGTTTCAACTCCAGCAGGTATTTTTATAGGAATGCTTTTTTTAGCTCTAACTCGACCGTCGCCAGCACACTCACCGCAAGGATCGGAAATGATAGAACCAAATCCCTGACAACTGTTACATGGACGGCTAGTCATTACCTGGCCCAAAATAGATCTAGCAACTTGTTGAGTTTCTCCCCTGCCTTTGCAAACATCACATGTTCTTGGCTTGGAGTTGTTTGCACATCCTGATCCATTGCATCTACTACAGATAACTGCTGTTTCTACGTTTAGTTCACGATCGCAACCAAATGTCGCTTCTAATAGATCCACCTCAACTCTAATTAAGGCATCTTGCCCTGGTCGATTTCTTGGCCGAGGACCACGCTGTTGTCCGCCTCCAAAAAATGCATCCATAATGTCGCTAAATCCAAATCCGCCACCACTACCGAAACCGCTAAACCCATTACCACCTAAGTCATAGTTCTGACGCTTTTCTGGATCACTTAAAACTTCGTAGGCAGCAGTAATTTCCTTGAACTTTTCTGCCATCTTCGGGTCTGGATTCACATCTGGGTGGTAGCTACGCGCAAGTTTTCTATAAGCTTTTTTTATTTCATCGAAACTTGCGTCACGGTCAACACCTAGAGTTTCATATAATTCTGACATAAGGTTATTTATTCTCTGTTAAGAATTGACCAACATAATTTGCAACGGCATTTACTGCACTAATAGAGGATGCGTAATCCATTCTAGTAGGGCCTAATATTCCTAGTGCACCAACTTCGGCATAACCCACAGTAACAAGGCTAGTATTTTTGAAACCCTTCTCACTTTGCTCATCTCCAATTTTGACTCTCACTGAGGAATTAGATCCTGAAAGTAACCTCAATAAAACCACTTGCTCCTCTAGGGATTCTAAAATAGATTGCATGCTATTAGAAAGATCCTGATTAGCTCGGGCCAAATTAGAAGTTCCTGCATAAACAACTTTTTCTTCAGGATGTTCAATTGCCATTTCAATTATAGTGGTAATTATTACTACCACATTAGATTTATCATTACCAGAATAGTTATTAATTACTCCCTCTAAGGTACTTGCCACATTTGAAAGTGATTGCCTTGCAATTCTATTATTCAACTTTTTATGCAAGTCTGCTAGTGAGCCCTCTGTAATATCAAATGGGAGTTCTACCATTCTTTGCTCAACTCTTCCGGTATCTGTGATTAATATGACCATTAATCTAGAACTATTTAGAAGAACTAATTCTATGTGTCTTACTTTTGCTTTAACTAGTGAGGGATATTGAACAACTGCCACCTGTTTGGTGACTTGTGCTAGTAATTTAACAGTCCTAGAAATAACATCATCCAAGTCAGTTGCTCCGTCAAGAAAATTTTCAATTGCTTTCCTTTCGGGATTTGACAGTGGTTTGACCTCTGATAGTTGATCTACAAAAACTCTATAGCCTTTATTTGTTGGAATTCGGCCCGCACTTGTGTGCGGCTGAGTAATTAAACCAGCATCTTCCAGCACAGCCATTTCATTTCTAATTGTTGCAGGCGATACACCTAGTCCTGATCGAGTTGCAAGAGTTTTAGATCCAACGGGTTCTTCAGTTGCCACATATTCATCAACAATGGCCTTAAGAATCTTAAGTTGTCTGCCTTGCATACTTTTACTCATATGCCAACGCTACTACAAGAGGATTTCTCGGACTATTCGATCAGCAATGAGCCTGCCATTTAAGGTCAATGTAGCTCTGCCATTTTGCCAGTCCGATTGATTAAGATGACCAGTTTTTACATACGTGGATAGATCCTGAATTTGCTGGTTATTCAAACTTTTAGTTTCAATTCCACTTGTTAATCTAATTGAAAGCATTAATCGCTCACTTTCAATTTGCGAAGCTTGCAAAATCTCAGAGTCTTGAATCGGCAATTCATTTTTTTGTATTTTTTCCTTATAACTGTTGGGATGCTTCACATTCCAAAATCTCTCACCATTAATATGTGAATGCGCTCCGGGACCTATCCCCCACCAATTTTCTCCATTCCAGTATGAAAGATTGTGTTGGCTTTTTGAGTCATTCTTTGCCCAATTACTTAACTCATACCAGTGAAATCCTGCAGTAGAGAAGGATTTATCTGCCACTAAATACTTTTCGGCAGTCAAGTCATCATCTATTTGTTCGATCTCGCCTCGTTTTATTTGAGCCGCTAGTTTAGTTCCTGGCTCCACTATTAAGGCATAAGCAGATATATGAGAAATCGGAAGAGATAGCGCAGAATTAATTGATTGTTGCCAATCTTGCATGCTCTCTCCTGGTGTGCCATAGATTAGATCAACTGAAATCTCATTAAACCCTAATTCTTTTGCCCAACCGGTAACCTTTGGTAGATTCTCAGGATTGTGAGTTCTATCTAAAGTTTTTAGCACATGCGGTACTGCAGATTGCATTCCAAAAGAAAGTCTATTTATTCCAACATCAAGAAATTGACTCAACTTATCTTTATCAACTGAGTCTGGATTAGCCTCTAGCGTAATTTCAGCGCTATCAGCTAAGTGAAAATCTGATTTAATTTTATTGATTACTTTTCCAATATCTAATGGCTGCATCAATGATGGAGTTCCACCACCAAAAAATATGGAACCCACTGTTATCTCTTGGCCTATTTTATTTTTTGCTAAATCTATTTCCTGATTTGCTAAATCAATATAAGCGCCTGAAATCACATTTAAACCTGATGTAATCTTAAGCTCAGAGGGTGTATAGGTATTAAAGTCGCAATATCCGCAACGCTTACTGCAGTACGGTATATGTATATAAAATGCAAGTTTCAATTATTTCTTCTTTTCACTCGCTTTATCTGAATCGGTAGTCAATGCTGCAATAAATGCCTCCTGCGGAACCTCAACTCGCCCCACCATTTTCATTCGCTTTTTACCCTCTTTTTGCTTCTCTAAAAGTTTACGCTTTCTAGTGATATCACCGCCATAGCATTTAGCTAATACATCTTTCCTGATAGCCCTAATATTTTCTCGAGCAATTATCTTGGCACCGATTGCTGCCTGAATTGGTACTTCAAATTGTTGACGTGGAATTAGTTCATGTAATTTTCCAGTCATTGATACTCCATAG
>LIBD01000111.1 GCA_001437855.1 Actinobacteria bacterium BACL4 MAG-120820-bin23
GGACGAAGTCGAGAGCGGGCTTATGCATATTTTCTATATCCAACAGAGCAACTAATTTCAGAGCTAGCTCATGATCGACTAACAACAATTGCAACAAATACAGATTTAGGCGCTGGTATGCAGGTTGCTCTTAAAGATTTAGAGATACGAGGAGCAGGTAATTTATTAGGGGGTGAGCAATCAGGCCATATTGCTGAGGTTGGATTTGATTTATATATGCGCATGGTGGCCGATGCGGTTGATGAGTTTAAGAGTGGCTACTTTGAAGATAAGCCAAAGAAACAAGATTGCAAAATTGAATTACCACTTGATGCCCACCTACCAACTGATTACGTGGACTCTGAAAGATTACGGCTAGATATTTATCGCCGCCTAGCCGATGCTGCAAGCTATGAAGTATTAACTGAAATCGAAGAGGAATTAGTAGATAGATTTGGGCCACTTCCAATGCCAGCAAGGGAATTAATCGCAGTTGCATCCTTGCGGTTACTAGCAAAAAATTTAGAGATTGCTGATATCTCAATGGTTGGTAAGAATTTACGACTATCACCAGTAGCTCTGGCAGAGTCAGGACAAATTAAGCTTTCAAGGCTTTATCCTGGATCTATCTATAAGAATGCATCACAGACCCTATTGGTTAGCAGGCCCACTACAGCGAATTGGATAGATTCACCAAAAGTAGGGAATACTTCTACCCTGACTTGGGTAAATGAAGTGATAACTAATTTAATCAGGCCAAATAATAAAATTAGCAGCCACTAGAGATATGAGGATCAGTTTGTATAAGAAAATTTCTGCATCACTTGCTGTTCTATTTCTAGTAACTGGTTGTGCAGGTATGAGTTCTGGAATCTCTGTTGGTGATAAGGATATAAAGTCCACGCAAATCCAGGGTGTAGTCGATGAAATTTTAGCTGCACGTAAGACTGTTGATACTGCTGGAATGGAATTGATTGAGGGTAAACAATTACTACGAAATCAAGCGCAATTTGCAGTAATTAGAATTTTGTTTAATCAAATTGCCATAGATAAGAACTTTACAATTAGCGATTCAGATGTTGCCTTAAGAAAAGGCGATGTTACTAATCAAGTAGGTGGATTAGATCGATTAGAACCTGCCTTAGTTAGTGCAAATTTAGCAGCATCAACTTTTGATGAGTACTTGCGTATATTGATAATTGTAGATCGACTAACTGAAAGCTTTATTTCATCTGGTATTCCTGAGGCATTAGCAAGTCAAGAAGTTTCTAAAACAATAGTCGCTACTGCTGAAAAACTTGGCGTAGAAGTCAATCCTAAGTATGGAATATGGAATCCAATAACTGCAGCAATTGAAGCAAGTGATATAACCGATGGTGCTGTCACACCACTTCCTTAATTATTTAATATGAGTTCAGAGCTACTTAGGCTTCGCGAGGTGATGGATAAACTCCGATCTCCCGGTGGTTGCCCTTGGGATGCAGAGCAAGACCATGAATCTCTCCTTAAGTATCTATTAGAGGAATCATATGAATTTATTGAAGCGGTTGAAAATAAAGATCGAACCTCTATGCAGGAGGAGCTAGGCGACTTATTGCTTCAAGTTTACTTTCACTCCCGGATGGCAGAAGAGGATGCCGATAATCCTTTTAATGTCGAAGATGTTGCTAAAACAGTTACCGATAAGTTAATTCGAAGACACCCTCATGTATTTGGTGGAACGAAAGTTGAAAGCAGCAGTGAGGTGCTTGAAAATTGGGAGGCACAAAAAGCTACCGAAAAAGGTAGAACCTCAATTATTGATGGAGTGCCACTAGCGCAGCCGGCACTGCCACTTGCTGCCAAAGTTTTGTATCGAATGAATAAATTAAATTTTGAACTTGAAGTTGATAAACCAATTAACATTTCAGAGCAGCTAAACCAGGATCAATTTGGAGATTTACTTCTTGGATTAATTGCCCAGGCGGTAGATTTAGGGATAGATCCAGAGGCGGCATTGCGCACAGCGACTAAATCATTGATAAGTAAGATTCAAGAGCACGAAGCAAGGTAGAATTACTCATATAAATCCAATTTAAAGATCATGGGAGATGTTTGTGTCAGTAATCAAAGAGGTTAAGGCCAGAGAAATTTTAGACTCCCGTGGAAATCCAACTGTTGAAGTTGAGGTAAAACTTGATAATGGATTTATTGGAAGAGCTGCAGTGCCAAGTGGAGCTTCCACTGGCGCATTTGAAGCAGTTGAATTACGAGATGGTGGCAAACGTTATTTAGGTAAGGGTGTTGAGACAGCAGTAAATAATATTAATCAGAAAATTGCACCAGCTGTTATCGGGCTAAGTGCAGAAGACCAAAGAGCCTTAGATGAAAAAATGATTTCACTTGATGGAACTAAAAATAAATCATCCCTGGGGGCAAATGCAATTTTAGGTGTTTCATTGGCGGCAGCAAGGGCAGCTTCATTAAGTAAGGGCCAATCTCTTTTTAAATATCTTGGTGGAAGTGATGCAAAAGTTTTACCAGTTCCAATGATGAATATTTTAAATGGTGGCGCACACGCCGATACCAATGTAGATATTCAAGAGTTTATGGTGGCGCCAATTGGTGCAAAAACTTTTAAAGAATCCCTTAGGTGGGGCGCTGAGATTTACCACAGCCTTAAATCTGTTTTAAAGAAACAAGGATTAGCAACCAGTATTGGCGACGAGGGTGGATTTGCGCCAAATCTAGCAAGCAATCGAGCTGCACTTGATTTAATCTTGGAAGCGGTTGAAATTGCTGGCTTTAAAACTGGCAGTGAAATTGCACTTGCTATGGATGTGGCAGCAACTGAGTTTTGTGAAAATGGCGAGTATAAATTTGAGGGCAAGAAATTAACTTCAGATCAAATGATCACCTACTACAGCGAGTTAGTAGCTTCATATCCACTTGTTTCAATTGAAGATCCACTTGATGAAGATGATTGGTCTGGTTGGGCTGAGATGACAAAGCAATTAGGGGATAAAATTCAAATTGTTGGTGATGATTTATTTGTTACTAATCCAGAGAGATTGCAACGAGGAATAGATAGTAAAACTGCAAATGCTCTTTTAGTAAAGGTAAATCAGATTGGAAGTCTGACTGAAACTA
>LIBD01000112.1 GCA_001437855.1 Actinobacteria bacterium BACL4 MAG-120820-bin23
TGCTGTTTTTATCTTATTTCAATCAATTGCTTTGGCTGGAGCAATTACTGCAATATTTTTTATTTTGCCTTTATAAATCTTCATAGCTAGAAGGTAACTCGCCAACATTTAAGAATTTTAAGTACTTATCAGTTATTTCTTCTGGTTTTCCAGAGTCAAGCATTTGACCCCTATGCATCCAGATGGCTTGATCACATAATTCATTTAAAGAGGAAAGAGCATGGGAAACAATCAGAATCGTTCGAGCCTCTTGGCAAAGTTCTCTAATTTTATTAAAAGATTTTTCTTTAAAAGCAGCATCACCAGCAGATAAGGCCTCATCAACCAGCAAGATATCTGGTGTCATATTTACTGCAACTGAAAATGCGACCCTGCCATACATACCTGAGCTATAAGTCCTCACGGGCATATCAATAAATCCATTAGGCAAATCAGCAAATTGCGCGATGGTCTCTGTTTTAGATTCAATTTCATCTCGACTCATGCCAGCGGCTAAGCCACCTAAAATAATATTGTCGCGCCCGGATAATGCTTTATTAAATCCCACTCCAAGTGCAAGTAATGTAGAAATTTTTCCATTAACTAAGATTCGTCCACTTGTTGGTGGCAATATGCCAGCTATTGAGCGCATCAGTGTTGATTTCCCAGCACCATTTGCGCCCACAATTCCCAATACAGATCCATGGGGAACATCAAGAGATAAATTTTTTACCGCTTCGACTGTTTTAGTTCTAATTCTTTCCCCACGGCTGGCACGCATCAAAGCATTTTTCAAAGTCTTTTTTGCCTCAATATTAATTTTGTAACTAATTGAAAGATCCTCAATTTGTACCGCCAAATTATCTGGCATCGTAACTTCTTTACTAGATACGGACGGCAAAATCACGCTCCCTTGATATAAAGAAATATCCACCAAAAATAAATGTAATAAAAGCCCAGACTAGGCATCCAATGATTTGTGAAAGTGTTGGAGTTGCACCATCAATCCAAATACTAGAATTTGCAGAAAGTATTGGTCCCAATGGATTGATATAAAGTATTACACGATACCAACCAGAGAGCATATCTGGTTGCCAAAGTACTGGAGAGGCGTATAACCAAATCCTCATAATATATGAGAGTAACTTTGTAGTATCCCTGAAATAGACATTCAATGTTGCAAATAAAAGTGCTAATCCAAAACTAGTATTGCTAAAATAATAAAAAGAAAAGGCACTAGAAGATAATTCCAGGTAAGGCCAGGAATAGTTGTGTCATTAATTATTAATTTACCAATTACTACAATTGAGATATAAACTGGAATTGTCGGCCAGAACTGTCTAAAAGCACTAATAGCACTTGATAACGGAAGCAGCGATCTAGGGAAAGCTTGATTTAAAATTAATTTACCACCAGAAGTAATTGATTGTGCACCTAAAGTGATGCAGTTTTGTGCAAAGTAGAATGTAAAAAGCCCAATTAAAATGTGGCACAAAGTAGTAAAACCACCTAAGCCTCCTCTACCACCTTTGATTATGGTTACAAGTAAGAAGTAAATAATTGCTAGAAATAATGGATTTAGTACCAACCAAACATTTCCAAGTCGAGACTCTAAATACTCAGCTTTATCGGAAAACTTTGATAGTTCGGTCGCAAACTCTCTACGCCGCCAAAAATCCCTTAGGTAAGGTTTAAGGGGAGGCAGCATTGATTTATGGGGTTCAAAAACTTGAACCTTATTTTTACCCTCACTCATAAGGGCTATTCTGCCACCTTTGATTTAGAAGTATTAACTAGACTTGCAACAACTGTAATAAACAAGGTGATAACTATGACTCCTAAGGAAAATTGCGTTGAGATTTCTGGAACTTTTATCCCTAATAATTTATGAGTTCCGCCGCTATGAACTGCCTCTAAAACTAGTTTTATTCCAATAAACCCAAGAATTACCGATAGTCCCTCATTCAGATAGATTAATTTATCCATTAAACCACCCAGCAGGAAATAAAGTTGCCGCAGACCCATCAGTGCAAACGCATTTGCAGTAAATACAATATATGGATCTTTGGTTAGTCCAAAAATTGCAGGAATTGAATCTAGTGCAAAAATTAGATCAGTAAAGGCAATCGCTACTAAAACTATGGTCAATGATGAGGCGCCCCTTTTCCTTAACCACAAAATTACTTTGCCTTCCTTCCATTCTTTTTCTTTATCTTCAGTAAACAACTTATAGCTCGTAAAGATAAGAAACGCGCCGAATATATAGAAAACCCAAGAGTAACGATCAATCGCTGCAGCTCCTAGTGCAATAAAAATACCTCTTAAAACTAGCGCCATTGCAATTCCGGCAAGAAGTACTAACTGCTGTTTCTTTTTATCAATTTGAAATCTAGCAAGGATTAATATAAAAATAAATAGATTATCTATTGAAAGGGAGTACTCAGTTATCCAGCCAGCGAAAAACTCATTTCTCGCTTGAGTTTGACTCCATTGTCCTAATGAGTAACCAAAAATTATTGCAGATCCTACATAAAACGCAGTCCAAATCGAAGCTTCTCGCAAAGAGGTTTCTTTGTTTCTTCGGATTATCGCTAGTGCTAAGTCAAACGCTAAGACTGCAAGTAAAACTGCAATTGTTATTTCCCAAACAGCCATACTCATCAGTTAAATACCTTTCCTGGATTCAAAATATTGTTTGGATCTAAAGTCTGTTTAATCAACTTCATAATACTAACGGCAGGAGCCCCAGTTTCCTCGATTAAAGCTGCGATCTTGCCCGAACCAATTCCGTGCTCTCCGGTGCAGGTTCCGCCCATCTCAATCATTTTCATAGTTATTTCATGAGTTATATGTCGTACATCTTCTAATTCTTCTGGCTTTGCCGGATCAGTAATAATAAAGCAATGAAAATTTGCATCTGCAACATGACCTAAAATAGAAAATGGATAAGAGTGTTTTGAAAGAATTTGTTCTGCAATTTGTACTGCCTCTGAAAGTTTTGAAAGTGGAACGGCGGCATCAGTACTTACTGCACGCTTACCTGGATGTGCTGCGATACCAGCCCAATAAGCATTATGGCGGG
>LIBD01000113.1 GCA_001437855.1 Actinobacteria bacterium BACL4 MAG-120820-bin23
GCCAATCGAAATACCACTAGTGATTTCAAATCATGATGTTCTAAAGGATTTGGTGGAATCTAATGGAGTTAAGTTCCTTAAGATCGAAGATAAAGATGAATCTGTGATATCTAAAAGTATTGCAGAGTATGGAATCGATTTTGTAGTTCTGGCACGATATATGCAAGTGCTTTCAGAATCATTATGCGAGAAAATGAGTGGGCAGATAATAAATATTCATCATTCATTTTTACCTGGCTTTAAAGGAGCCAAGCCTTACCACCAGGCCTATGAAAAAGGCGTGAAAATCATTGGTGCAACCGCTCATTTTGTAACTAAAGATTTAGATGAAGGGCCAATCATTGAGCAAGATATAACTGGTGTTAGTCATGCAACAACTCCAGATGAATTGATTTCCATTGGTAGAGATATTGAAAGACGTGTACTTTCTAAAGCAGTTAAATTATTTGCCGAAGATAGAATTTTTCAAGCAAAAAATAGAACAATTATTTTTAATTAATTACGCGTCCCCGGCGGGAGTTGAACCTGCGACCTACCGCTTAGGAGGCGGTTGCTCTATCCACTGAGCTACGGGGACAATATTAAATTTTAAAATGTTTAAAGTTACCTTAATTGTAAGTTAATACATTAATTATTGATAACTAATCACTATTTGTGCGTAATTTGTCTTTAAATTAACGCTGCGATAGACTAATAATAATTCGTTTGGAGTTGAATGTCATGAAGGCCCTAGTTATAGGCGCCGGTGGAGTGGGTAGGGCGATAGCTAATATCGCATCCCGCAGATCATTTATCGAATCAATGGTGATTGCCGACCGCACACTTGCAAGAGCAGAAGCGGCTGTGGCGCGCGTCAAAAATCCTCGATTTTCTGCTGCCATGGTGAATGCCGCTGAACTGGAAGATGTTAGAGCGTTAATTCGAAAAGCAGCGCCTGATGTAGTTATTAATGCAGTTGACCCTAGATTTGTAATGCCAATATTTTTAGCATGCGAGATTGAAAACACTAATTACATTGATATGGCAATGTCTTTGTCTCGAAAACATCCGCACTACCCGTACACCGAAACTGGTGTGAAATTAGGTGATGAACAATTTGCTCGAGATTTCAACTGGGATGAGCGAAAGATCTATGCCTTAATTGGCATGGGTGTTGAGCCAGGTATGAGCGATGTCTTTGCCAAGTACGCTAGTGAGCACCTATTTAGCCGAATTGATTCCTGCACTATTTTGGATGGCTCAAATTTACGAGTTGAAGGGTATGACTTTGCACCATCATTTTCAATTTGGACCACAATTGAAGAGTGCCTAAATCCACCAATTATTTGGGAGGATGGCCGAGGTTGGTATACCACCACCCCATTTTCGGAGCTAGAAATCTTTGACTTTCCAGAAGGTATTGGACCAGTTGAGTGTGTGAATGTGGAGCACGAAGAGGTAATTCTTATCCCGCAAAAAATTGATGCTAAAAAAGTTAACTTTAAGTATGGCCTTGGTGCTGAGTTCATCACTATTTTAAAAACTATCAATATGTTAGGAATGGATCGAAAAGAAACTGTCGAGGTACAAGGTGTGGCAGTCTCGCCTAGAGATCTATTAACCGCTTCCTTGCCAGATCCAGGAACACTTGGTGCGCGTATGCGTGGTAAAACCTGCGCTGGTGCGTTAGTTAAAGGTTTGGATAAACAAGGAAATCCAAAAGCTGTTTATATCTACAACGTAGTTGATAATGCTTGGTCGATGAAAGAGTTTGGTGATCAGGCGGTAGTTTGGCAAACTGCAATTAATCCAGTTATTGCTCTTGAATTAATTCATAATGGAGTTTGGAAGCCACAAGGAGTTAACGGTCCAGAGTGGTTTGAATCAAAACCATTCCTTGATCTATTAGAGGAGTACGGCACCTCATGGCATATTCGAGATGAGGATATTTCAGGAATTAAGAAGTAAATGGCTACCGCATTAATCACTGGTGCCACAGCTGGCATAGGCGCTGCCTATACAAAATTACTTGCAAAAAATGGCTTTGATTTAGTTTTAGTTGCTCGAGATTTACCAAGACTTAATCGGTTTGCAAATCAGTTAAAGCTTGATTACCAGATTAAGGTTGAGTTAATTAAGGCTGATTTAACCAAGCCAGCCCAATTGAGTAAGGTAGAAAAAAGATTAAAAAATAAAGCTAGGCCAATTACAGTGTTAATTAACAACGCAGGCTTTGGTATCAAAGATAGCTTTCTAGATTCAAGCCTTGATCGGGAGCAAGAGTTATTAGATGTATTGGTGAGCGCACCGATGCGATTGACCCACTGCGCACTTCCTTTAATGGTTGCAAAAAATAATGGTGTGATCGTAAATGTAAGTAGTGTGGCAAGTTGGATTGCAGGCGGTACATACAGCGCAGCTAAATCGTATTTAACTGTTTTTACTGAGTATCTAAATAATGAACTTAAAGGAAGTAATGTAAAGACTTCTGCCCTTTGCCCTGGCTTTACTAGAACTGAGTTTCATCAACGAGGCAAGATGAAGATGGGTGGGCTACCAAATTTCATGTGGCTAGATGCCGATAAATTAGTAGCTAAATCATGGAAAGATGCCCAAAGAAATAAACCAGTTTCAGTTCCTGGCTGGCAGTACAAAACCCTTGCCTTTATTGCCCAGTATGCGCCAAGACCTTTGGTGAGAAAAATTGGTATCAATGTTCGTAGAAAGCAGCGATAGCTTAAGCTTTAAATGAGTGCGTCCCCTCAAAATCTTTAAACCCACCTACTTCTTCCCCTTGAATTATTTTAAAATTTAAGGATGTCTGCCATTGCAAAATATCAGGTTCTTAAGTGGATTGGCTTTTTTCTTTTAATAATCCATCTTTTTTTAAGATTCTTATTTCCAGAACCAAATGTTTTTATTGATCTAATACTTTTTAATCTAGTTGGATTAATCGCATCTGCAATCGCATTTAATGCTCCAATCATCAGCGACAAGTTTTCAGCAATCTCATTTGGAAGCGCAAGTTTGATTTGGAGTATCGGCTCTTTCTTTTCAACCTGGAACTCATTTTTTAACTCA
>LIBD01000114.1 GCA_001437855.1 Actinobacteria bacterium BACL4 MAG-120820-bin23
GGAAAAAAAGTTTTAGCAGTTGAAGATACCTCAACAACTGGTGGATCTGTTTTAACTGCAGTTGAAGCGTTAAAGCAGGCCGGTGCAATCGTGGTAGCAGTTGCGGTAATTGTTGAGCGCGGAGCTGCCCCTAAAGTTAAACAGGCAGGTCTTGATTACCGGGCTGCTTATCAATTAAGTGATTTAGGACTGTAGTTAGTTTTTTTTCTTACGTTCTTTATAAACACCATTTAATAATGGAATGATAGTTATCAATACTATGATGCCAATTAGTGGATACAAGTACATATTAATCGATCCCTCAATAGCATCACCTAATAAATAACTAATCCCAATTGTGGATTGAGTCCAAATAATTGCCCCAATTGCATTCCAAGTTGAAAATAATTTGCGATCTAAATGTGCTACCCCACACACTGGGTTAATTAAAGTTCTTGCAAATGGAATAAATCTGCCAAAAACTAAAGCTTTCCGTGGGCCATATTTAAGTAACCATTTTTCTATAGTCTCAACCATTTTTTTGTTATAAAAACGGGTTTTTCCTCTTTCAAAAAATTTCCGGCCATATTTTTTACCAAACCAATAACCAAGCTCACCCCCCGTAATTGCAGCGATTGGGGCTAGTGTGAATAAAAGTGGTGCAGATAATTTTGCTTCCCCTAAAAGAACTTCGCCTGATCCAGAGGCGGCAATTCCAGCTAGAAATACAATTTCACCACCTGGGAAAACCAAACCGATTAACAATCCAGTTTCCATAAAGATCACACCCAAAACCCCAATTAACCCAAGGGTGGAGATGATTGAATTGGCATCGAAAAGGTTCATGGTATGGGTCAGGGTATATGGCTTGGGTGGGTAAATTGAGCGTAATTTATTCACGGCATACCTCTTTATTTGTAAAAAGGGTATTAGATGTGCGTAAACTCGCCCGTCGATAGTGAAGTGCTCAGAGCTGAGCCCTACCTAAGGAGTATTAATTGAGTCTTGTACAGGTAAGCGGAAATAACCTTAATTATGTTTATGCAATTTTAGGCATATCTTTATTAGCACTAGCGATTGCATACGCTCTTCGAGCACAGGTCTTAGCCCAAGATGAGGGCACAGCAAAGATGAAAGAAATTGCCGCAGCAATTCAAGAAGGTGCTGCTGCATATCTGTCTAGACAATTTAAAACACTCTCAGTATTTGTTGCAATTGTATTTGTACTTTTATTTACCCTGCCAGGAGATCTAGATATTCGAATTGGCAGATCAATATTCTTTTTAGTAGGAGCTGGATTTTCGGCATTAGTTGGTTATAACGGAATGTGGTTAGCGGTCAGAGCAAATGTTCGTGTTGCAGAAGCGGCGAGAAAGAAGTCAGCACAACGCGCAGTGCAAATTGCATTTAGAACTGGTGGCGTAGTTGGAATGACCACAGTAGGTCTTGGCCTACTTGGCGCCTCTTTAGTAGTAATTATTTATAAGGAGAATGCACCAGCTGTATTAGAGGGTTTTGGTTTTGGTGCTGCCATGCTTGCCATGTTTATGCGGGTAGGTGGTGGAATCTTTACTAAGGCGGCAGATGTTGGTGCAGATCTTGTAGGTAAGGTTGAAAAAGGAATTCCAGAGGATGATCCTCGAAACGCAGCCACCATTGCAGACAATGTTGGTGACAATGTTGGCGATTGCGCAGGTATGGCAGCAGATCTATTTGAATCTTATGCGGTAACACTTGTGGCAGCTTTAATTTTAGGAAAGGCTGGCTTTGGAGATTCAGGTCTTATCTATCCATTAATCGTGCCTGCAATTGGAATTATTACTGCAATCTTAGGAATTTTCTTAACTAAATTGCGATCTACCGATAAGACGGCGATGGATGCAATTAATCGCTCCTTCTTTACTAGCGCAATTATCAGCGCAGTACTGGTTGGATTTGCCACATTTACATATCTACCAAGCTCATTAAAGAATATGACTGGTTTAACTGTTGAAGCACAATCAGTGGATGTTAATCCTAGAGTTCTAGCATTTGGCGCGGTTCTAATAGGAATTGCATTAGCTGCTGCGATTCAAGTTTTGACTGGATTTTTCACCGAGGTTGGTAAGCGACCAGTAAATGATGTTGCTGCCTCCTCTAAGACAGGTGCGGCAACGGTAATTTTGGCAGGTGTCTCTGTTGGTTTTGAATCAGCGGTTTACTCAGCATTATTAATTGCCTCTGCAGTATTTGGTGCATTCTTATTAGGTGGTGGCTCAATTGTGTTATCACTATTTGCAGTCTCACTTGCCGGCACTGGATTACTAACTACGGTCGGTGTAATTGTGGCGATGGATACCTTCGGTCCAATCTCTGATAACGCACAAGGCATTGCTGAGATGAGTGGAGATGTAAAGGGTGAGGGTGCAAAGATTCTTACCTCACTCGATGCAGTAGGAAACACCACAAAAGCAATCACTAAAGGAATTGCAATTGCCACCGCAGTCTTAGCTGCAACTGCATTATTTGGTGCCTTTACCGATGCTATTAAGAAATCGGTATTAGATAAAGGTCTAGTAGTTAAGGATCAGGTTTTAGAGTTCCAGGGCGTACTAGATGTGGCAGATCCAAGAAACCTAGTTGGGTTAATTATTGGTGCTGCTGTGGTCTTTATGTTCTCAGGTTTGGCAGTTAATGCAGTTTCAAGAGCTGCAGGTGCGGTAGTAGTTGAAGTAAGAGCACAATTTAAAAAGTATCCAGGAATTATGACTGGAAAGGTAAAGCCAGAGTATGGCCGAGTTGTAGATATCTGTACTCGTGATTCACTACGCGAACTTGCTACCCCAGGATTACTAGCGGTAATGGCACCAATCGCGGTTGGCTTTGGTTTAGGTGTTGGTGCACTTGGTGCATACCTAGCTGGCGCAATTGGCACCGGCACATTAATGGCAGTTTTCTTATCTAACTCAGGTGGTGCCTGGGATAACGCTAAGAAGATGATTGAAGATGGAAAGTATGGCGGTAAGGGAAGTGAGGCTCACAAGGCAACTGTGGTGGGCGATACCGTTGGTGATCCATTTAAAGACACCGCAGGCCC
>LIBD01000115.1 GCA_001437855.1 Actinobacteria bacterium BACL4 MAG-120820-bin23
ATAGAGCACAGCATTTCGACCCTTACCAATATCGACGAACGCCGCCTCCATTGAGGGTAGGACGTTTTGCACCTTACCTAAATACACATTTCCGACATAAGAGATGTTGCTGTTTCGATTTACATAATGCTCAACCATTACATCATCTTCGATAATTGCAATTTGAGTTCGATCTGCAATCTGGCGAACCAACATGGATCGCTCAACCGCTTCTCTGCGAGCTAAAAACTCCGATTCAGTTATTACCGTTCCCCGCCGGCGCGTAAAGTCACGGCGCTCTCTGCGATCTGGTCGGTCAAACTTATTTCTATCTCGGCGATTAAAACTTTTAGCTTCACTTCTTGGTGGCCGTACTCTGGCCTCGCGTACTTTTACAACGGTAATTACGCCATCTTCTTCAACAGTCTCACCTGGTACTACGCCCTCACCCTTTGCTCGACGACGGCGGCGACGCTTATGGGTAACCTCTAGTGATTCACTATCGCTAGCTAAATCTGCTGATTCATTATCTAAGCCCTCAGCACCCTCTTTGCCATTTCTGCGACGTCCTCTGCCACCACGACGGCGACGGCGACGAAACTCTTCACTCTCACTATCGCTACCTTTGCTTTCAACTGCAACCACAGCTGGCGCAGCCTTTACCGGCTTAGCCGCTTTAGGTGTCTTACTTACTGGTGCGGCTTGAAAAAGTGGCACCGGAATAACTGGTGATTTTTTTGTACTTTTTTTCTCTTCGCTTACCGCTTTTTTGGCAGCGCGCTTACGTGGTGCTTTAGGCTCATCGGCCATAGAAATCAAATCCTTTTCAAAAATAATTACTGCAGTTTTGCAGTATCTCTTACAATACTTTTTCTAATTAATCTGGTTAATTAACTTGCTAAAAATATCGACGCAATCGCGGCGGTGGATCTTTATCCTCGCGCTGAAAGCGTGGGATAAGTATCGCAGATCTGGGGCAATCCGCCAACTCACCTATTTTTAAGCGTGTTTAACGGCTGCGAGCGTAAACATTTTGCAGCAAACCAATCCCAATTAAATTGGCAAACATTGAAGAGCCACCATAAGATAAAAATGGTAATGGCACACCAGTCATCGGCATTAACCCCATAGCCATACCAATATTCTCAAAGGTCTGAAAACCAAACCAAGCGATCACGCCAATACAGACTAATCTGCCAAATAAATCACTGCTTCGCTTGCAGATTGCAAAGGCTCTTAAAAATATTAAAAAGTATAAAAATAAGATTAATGAACCACCAACAAAGCCCAACTCCTCACCGGCGACTGTGAAAATAAAATCTGTTTGCTGCTCTGGTACAAATCGACCATTAGTTTGCGGTCCTTCAAATAAGCCTTTACCAAATAGACCGCCAGAGCCAATGGTGATTCTTGATTGACGAAGTTGATAACCAGTAGCTTGTGGATCTGCATTTGGATCGACAAAAGATTGTAGGCGGGCTACTTGATACTCATTGACCGCTCCAGTTTGTACAGCGGTAAAGACGCCCACTACCCCAAGTAGTAATAAGCCCACTACCCAAATTGCTCTAGCTCCTGAGGCACCAATCATTGCCACCACCGCTGCCGAGATAATTAACACCGTACCAAGATCTGGTTGAGCAACAATTAACAAAATTGGTACCGCAGAGATGGCTAAAGCTTTTAACACATCTAAATCTGATGGATCCTGATCGACTTGATCTCGATCTGCCAAGATCATGGCAATACCAACAATAATTGCAATCTTAGCTAACTCAGCTGGCTGAATTTGAAATCCACCTGGCAGTGCTATCCAAGCCCTGGCACCATTAATCTCACTTCCAATTCCTGGAATTAATACCAAAACTAAACCAACTACCGCAGCTAGCCAGATGATTGGGGTGTAAGCCCGCAGCAATCGATAATCAATCAAGGTAGTTCCATAGGCAAGCAAAACTCCAATAACAATATTTATCGAGTGGCGCTTTAAGTAATACTCAGGATCTAATCCATAGGATCTAAACCACTCCCGAGTTCCGGCATAAACTAAAAGTGTGCCAATTGCTAATAATCCAATTACTGCAAAATTTAAAATATTATCGAACTTACCTAAATTTAGCCTTCGATCAGCGCGGTACTTTACTGACTGACTCATTCAACCACCACGCTCCCAACCCTAATCTTGCCTTGCTTATTAGAAGATTCTTTAGCTGCTTTGGTTAGATCTACTTTAGCAATAGTTTTTGGGACGCCATTTGGAAAAATCACTTTTTCTGGATCGATTCTATTTCCACTAACACCAAATAAAGCTGAAAAGATGTCTTTGGCGGCAACTCCCGAGGTTGATGCGCCAAATCCTCCTTGACTTACCATCATTACAACAACATATTGTGGATTCTTAGTTGGACCATAAGCTGCAAACCAAGAGGTGTCATCTTTAGCAGTACCATTTGGATTTCTACCAAATACTTGAGCGGTTCCAGTTTTCCCGCTGACCTCAACTGGGAATCCAGCAAATACACCAGCTGCCGTTCCTTGAGTTACTACCATACGAAGAGATCGGCGCAGAAAGTCCCACGTAGATTGTTCAGCCTCTACTTTGCCAGCTAATACAGGTTTAAACTCCTTTAATACTTTTCCATCCACATCCACAATTGCTCTAGCCACCTGTGGTTTGTAGTAAACACCATCATTAGCAATTGCTGCGTATATCTCAGCCAGTCTTAATGGCGTTACCAAGGTATCGCCTTGACCAATCGAAAAGTTAACCGCATCTCCGGCTCTGACTTTGTTTCCATCTAAACAATTCTCGCGTGCAATTTCGATTAGATATGGAGTTAAATCATCTTTCTTGGCACGCTCTTTATAATTACAATAGAAATTCTTATTTTGGTCATACCAATTTTGCTTCCATTGGCGATCTGGTAGTCGACCCTTTAACTCACTTGGTAGGTCAATGCCAGTAACTTTATCGATGTTAAAAGCCTTAGCAGCATTAAAGAAGTGATCATTTGGGTTTGATTTAGGTTTTAGTCCACCATCACGAACCCATTCATCATAGG
>LIBD01000116.1 GCA_001437855.1 Actinobacteria bacterium BACL4 MAG-120820-bin23
TTAAAGTTTGTGTCGCCCAAATCGACATCTTAGAAACCATGACCCCATTACAGTTCAATGCTTTTCGCTCTTATCTATCTTCATCAAGTGGTTTTCAATCTGCGCAATTTAGAATGGTGGAGGCATTGCTTGGTAGAAGAGATAGCAAGATGGCCAGCCACCTACCACCTGATGTAGCTGAGCAAATTAAAGCCCTGACCAAGCAAAATTCAATCTGGGATTCAACCCTTGAGTTTTTAACTAAACGAGGACATCAAGTTCCAAGTGAGATTTTAAATCGAGATAAGTCCACCGCCTATTTGGCAAATGAAAAGGTGCAGGATGTTTTACTAAAAGTGCATCAAAGTGATCCACAAACAGCGATGGTTTGTGAAAGATTGGTTGATATTGATGAAGGCATGCAAGAGTGGCGATATCGCCATGTGAAAATGGTGGAGCGGACCATAGGTAAAAAAATGGGAACCGGTGGCTCTAGTGGGGTTGATTATTTAAGCTCTACATTATTTAAGCCAGTATTTGCAGATCTTTGGGAGATTAGATCCCGCTTTTAAGTTGGTATTTAATTGCATTTTTTAGACTCCATCATGATGAGGTAGGTTTTAGCCATGATTGATCGGGCAAGGTTGGCCGAACTTCGCGCTAGTGAAGAGAAAAGATTTATTGAGCTGCACCCAAAAAGTGGGCAGCTATTTGAGAAGTCAAAAGTAAATATGCCAGATGGGGTTCCCATGTCCTGGATGGCTAAGTGGCCAGGTGCCTATCCAATTTTTGTGGAAGAGGCAAAAGGGGCAACCTTTGTTGATGTTGATGGCAACACATATATAGATTTTTGTTTAGGCGATACCGGCTCCATGACTGGCCACTCACCAGATGCAGTGGTAACTGCAATCAGAGAACAGGCTGGCAAAGGAATGTCGGCTATGTTGCCAACTAAAGATGCATCTGATGTGTCGGCAGATCTTGCTAGCAGATTCAACCTACCTTTTTGGCAATTCACCGTATCTGCTACAGATGCCAATCGGCATGCAATTAGATACTCAAGATTAATTACCGGTAAATCAAAGGTAATAGTTATTGATCGTTGCTACCACGGTAGCGTTGATGAAAGTTTTGCTACCTTAGATAAAAAAGGTAAGACAGTTGCCAGAGAGGGCAATATTGGCGCGCCAGTAGATCTGGATCTAACTACCAGAGTGGTGGCGTTTAATGATTTAGCTGGGATGAAGAAAGCACTTGCCAATAATGATGTGGCTGCAATCTTGATGGAGCCAGCGATGACCAATGTCGGCATTGTTTTGCCTGCAGATGGGTACTTAAAAGAGGTAGAAAAACTGGCTAAGAAGTATGAAGCCTTACTAATTATTGATGAGACCCACACTATTTCAGTTGGCCCAGGTGGAATGACCGCCCAATTAGGTCTGTGCCCAGATTTTCTCACCATCGGTAAGGCCATTGGTGGGGGTTTTCCAACTGGAGCATTTGGCATGCAAAAGCATGTGGCAGATTCAATTAAAAAGTTAGTTGAACTTGAGGTGATTGATACCGGGGGTGTGGGCGGCACCTTGGCAGCAAATGCATTATCACTTGCGGCAATGCGAGCATCCTTAAGCAAGGTTTTAACTGCTGAAAATTTTGAACGAATGATAAAGCTAGGAGATCGTTGGGCAGATGGTGTTGAGCAGGCGATTGAGAAATATAAACTTTCCTGGACAGTTAATCGCTTAGGAGCAAGGGCTGAGTACATGTTTGCCCCTACCGCCCCTACAACTGGCAGGCAAGCAGCTGATGCTGGTGATTTTGAGTTAGAGCAATATATTCACCTTAGAATGCTAAATGATGGATTTCTAATTACACCATTTC
This sequence comes from Actinobacteria bacterium BACL4 MAG-120820-bin23, assembly GCA_001437855.1. Taxonomy (GTDB): domain Bacteria; phylum Actinomycetota; class Actinomycetes; order Nanopelagicales; family Nanopelagicaceae; genus Nanopelagicus. Next base: position 1,861 of record LIBD01000116.1, read on the forward strand.
ATAATATGGCTTTGATTAGTCCAGATACCTCTATCAATGATGTTGATGCCCATACACAGGCCTTTGAAAAAATGTGTTCTGATTTAGTTAAGTAGTTTTACTTTAAATCAAATATGGATAACTCACTTCGGCTATTGCCGATCAGCCAAGTGCCGCAATTTTCCGATCAACCACTTGCTTGGAGCCTTAAATTATGGGCAACTGGTAAGGAGGAGTTTTCGGAGCAGGATTGGCACAATTTTTATGCCAACACAAAAAAATCTGATTACCAAAATTGGGATTTAGCTGGCACCGACCAAGAGCTGCTATTTCTGGCAATGGTAAATGTGGCTGGAAAGCAAGAGGTGGTGGCCTCAATTGGGCTTTGTGATTTTGATGATTTTGAGGAGTTAAGAAAGTACAAACCTTGGATTGTGGCATTTGTAGTAAGGCAGGATCTGCGGGGTAGTGGTGTTGGTACCCAGGTGTTGCAATTGATGGAGGGTAAAGCACTTGAGTACGGAATTTCACATATCTATCTTTGGACTGAAGGCGAGCGGCAGTTTTATGAAAATCGCGGCTACCAATTCGTTGAGCAGTTGATTAAAAAGGAGCGAGTAATTGATGTTATGGAAAAAAGTCTTAGCAGTTAATCATCTTTTCTTATTTTTTATAACTCTAATTTCAAACAGGTTGCAAAAATTAGCCATAACTGCCTTTAAGTGGTCTAGGAGGTGAAGTGGCTTAGTTGGGGCTGCCACAAAGTACGGCCTGGCTGGGGCGGTTGTGCTTGTTTTGCCAGGGGCCTAGGCGCTTAAAGGCCTGCTTGGGCTTACCCATAACTCGTGTCGCTCCCACACAAACCTATAGTGCGGGTTTATAGTTGTCTTTCACAACTTAATAGGCCAAAATCCAGATCCTTCCGGCGTTATCCCACTACCGCATCCCCTGCGAGTAAACCGGAGCTCTTAATTTGGAATATTAAGAAGTGAAAGTCTGCAAAAAGAGTAAATACTGTAAAGGCAATTCCTAACCTTTAGATGCATTTTTCTCATTTTGCGACCCCAATTTTAAGGAGAGCTCATGCAAGTAACCGTTTACACGCTACCTTCCTGTGTGCAGTGTGACACTACGAAGCGGTATTTAGATAAGGGCAAGATCGATTACTCGATCGTGGATCTA
>LIBD01000117.1 GCA_001437855.1 Actinobacteria bacterium BACL4 MAG-120820-bin23
CGACTACTTTTTACCGCTAAGGATTTTGGCTCACTTGCTGATCCTTTATATCCATCTATAACTAAAAAATTAGAGGATCTAATTGGAATGCCAATACAATATATGCAACAGAGCCACAGTAATAATGTTTCAGTTGTTTCCAAGATAGGCCGACTTCAAGCGGACACCGATTCGCTCATTAGTAGCAGTAAAGAGTTTGCTCTGGCGGTAAGAGTTGCAGATTGCATACCCTTACTTTTGTATTCAAAAAATTTAGTGGCAGCGGTACATGTAGGTCGTAAGGGTTTACTCAATGAAGTTGCCCTAAAGACTGTTGAGAAAATGAAAACCCTAAGCAGTGAACAGATTACTGGGGTGGTTGGTCCACATATTTGTGGAGATTGCTATGAAGTAGGTGAGCAGATGGCTACACAAATACACCAAACCCATCCGGCAACTGGTGGCAAGAAGAATTATCTTAATCTTTTTGCAGGTCTTAGGGAGCAGCTTGCTGGTATTCCTGTCGAGAATTTAAATATTTGCACTATGGAAAATCAAAGGTATTTTTCATATAGAGCTAGAAAAGATGATGCTCGTCAGGTTGGGGTTATCACCCTATGAGTCGCAAAGTAGAAATTAGAAATAATCTAGCGAGTGTAAAAGAGAGAATTGCGGTTGCAGCCCAAAAGGCTCAGAGAGATTTAAGTGAAATTACCTTGGTAGTTGTTACTAAGACTTTTGAGGTTGGTGATCTTGAAATTCTTTACGAGTTAGGGGAGCGCGAATTTGGTGAGAACCGGGATCAAGAGGCTAGCAAAAAAGTAGAGCAGCTTCCTGATGATATAAATTGGCATTTTCAGGGCCAAATTCAGAGCAATAAATTAAAATCTATTTGCAAGTGGGCAGATTTTATTCATTCGGTTGATCAAATTAAATATGCCCAAATTATTTCCGACCAATGCCAGACTAAGCCAAAGTCTATTTTTTTACAGGTATCACTAGACACTCCTGTTGAATCTAGAGGAGGGGTGGATCCAGTTAAATTAGAAAATTTGGCCTTAGACATATCTGAGCTACCCGGGGTCGTTATTGCAGGGCTTATGGCGGTTGCACCGATGAATAATGAAGGTGTGGAAGCCTTTAAGAGAGTTCAGATGATTCACAGTAATTTTAAACACAAATTTGCCCAGGCAAAGTTGCTCTCTGCTGGCATGAGCGGTGACTTTGAAACAGCAGTTTTATATGGGGCGACACATCTTCGAATAGGCAGTTCAATCCTCGGAAATCGGTAGTGGAACGAATAACATTTGGGTATGGCTAGTGCTTTCAAAAAAGTCGCAGGTTACCTCGGGCTTATGGATGGGGAAGAGTTGGATCATGGAACAAATCAAACTGCGCAACGTTCACCAAGACTTGTAAGGTCGGAAAATAAGAACACCACTCATTCAAATGTTGAATTATTACCTCATGCTGATTCCAATAAAATTATGGATCACATTATTTCTTTGACACCAAGAACTTACAGTGAGGCAAGATTAATCGGCGAACATTATCGTCAAGGTAAACCGGTAATTATGAATCTAAGCGACATGGAAGAGACAGAGCGCAAGCGTTTAGTGGACTTTGCATCTGGTTTAGTTTTTGGCCACCATGGCAGTATTGAACGAGTAACGCCAAAAGTTTTTCTGCTTACACCGCCAAATGTTTCAGTAAGTGTTGAGGATAAGAACTCAGCTGCACAAGCTAGTTTTTTTAATCAAAGCTAATTCACCTTCAGTGTTGTTATGGGATTGATACTTAACTTAATCTATTGGTTTTTAAACATTTTTTTGTTTGCATTAATTGCGCGTTTGATTTTAGATTATGTTCGAATGTTTAAACCTGATTGGAGACCAAAAGGCGCAGTTTTAGCTGCTGCCGAATTAGTCTATTCATTAACTGACAAACCATTAGCATTCACAAGACAATTTGTTCCACCCTTACAACTGGGAGGAATTGCCCTGGATCTATCTTTTATAGTTGTCTTTTTTGTAGTGCAATTATTAATTAGGCTAGTGGTAATTCTTTAAATACTTTTTTCTATTTTTAATCCAAGTCCTAGCTCGTTTGAAACTGGCTTTTCATCTGCGGTTTGATTCATTTTAGTAGCTAGAACTTCAGCGCTAATTTCATTTTGAGCAGAATTAATCGCATCGGCTAACTCTTTTGGAGCACTCCAAGTAACAATAATTCGATCACTAACGTCAAGACCAATATTTTTTCGTTCTTCTTGTATTGCCCTAATGGCTTCTCGGATTAAACCAAGTCTTACTAGCTCTGGAGTTAGCTCAAGATCTAATGCCAAACTTTCACCGTTATGAGATGAAACCGACCAGCCAGTTCTTGGCGTTTCAGTAATGACTAAGTCATCAATATCGATTGTAAAAATCTTAGAGGACCCCGAAACATCAACAGTTAAGTCATAGTTATTACTCACTCTTAACTGTTTGACCATAGCAACAGCATCTGTTGAAGATATTTGTTTGGCGATTGCCTGCACATCTGCCCCATACTTTGTTCCTAAAGTCCTAAAATTTGCTTTAACGGAAATATCAACCAAATCTTTTCCAGCAACATGGATCCCATCGAGCTGAAGAATGTTAAGTTCTTCAGAAATATGATTTCTAATTTCATCTGAGATTAACTCCCAGCCTGGTGCTGAAACCAAGGCTCGCGAGAGGGGCTGTCTAATCTTTACACCCGATTCAGCCCGGGCTGCTCTACCAAGCTCGACAAGCCGGCGGGAGAGGGAAACTGATGCAGAAAGTCCATCATCGATTAATTCAGCTGATGACTTAGGAAAATTTGAGAGGTGAACTGACTCAGGTTGATCATTTTCAGCAACTCGAATCAAGGTTTGCCAGACATGCTCAGAGATGAAGGGGACCATTGGTGCCAATAGAAGAGTTAGATTCTTCAAGCAAAAATATAGTGTGTTTAA
>LIBD01000118.1 GCA_001437855.1 Actinobacteria bacterium BACL4 MAG-120820-bin23
CATATCTGCCATCGCTTTACCGTCTGGAATATCAATTTTATTTAAAGCAATGATTCTTGGCCGATCAGCCAACCCACCATATTGCTTTAACTCTTCTTCAATGACATCAAAATCTTTAACTGGATCACGATCGGTTTCAAGTGTTGCGCAATCTAAAACATGAACTAGTGCAGCACATCGCTCTACGTGGCGTAAAAATTCATGGCCTAATCCTTTACCTTGACTTGCTCCAGGAATTAATCCAGGTACATCAGCAGCAGTAAATCTTGTATCCCCTGCCTGGACTACTCCTAAATTTGGCACCAAAGTTGTAAATGGATAATCAGCAATTTTTGGTCTAGCTGCAGAGATTGCTGCAATTAATGAAGACTTACCTGCACTTGGATAACCAACTAAGCCAATATCTGCAACGCTCTTTAATTCTAGAAATAAAGTACGACCCTCTCCTGGTTCACCTAATAATGCAAAACCTGGTGCTCTTCGTTTTGAATTTGCTAAGCCAGCATTACCTAAACCGCCTTTTCCACCTTGGGCTGCCATAAACCTTGTACCAAACCCAACAAGATCGGCAATGGTATTTCCATTAATATCTTTCACAACGGTTCCATTTGGAACTGAAAGAATTAGATCTTTACCATCTGCGCCATTACAAAAATCGCCAGCACCTTTTCTACCATCAGTTGCTTTTCGGTGAGGTGAATGATGAAAATCTAAAAGAGTGGTCACATCTGGATCTACTACTAATGCAATATCTCCACCTCGACCACCGTTACCACCATCTGGCCCACCTAATGGTTTGAATTTTTCTCGGTGCACTGAAACGCAGCCATCCCCACCCTTACCGGCGGAGGCATGCAGAGTCACACGATCAACAAAAGTTGCCATGTGAACTCCCTTCTGGAAAGAAAAATAAAAATGGGCCCGCAGTTAGCGGACCCACAATTAATAATCCGCTTAAGTTATAAAACCGGAACGATATTTACTACTCGACGACCACGAGCACGACCAAACTCAACTGATCCGCCCTCTAGTGCAAATAATGTGTCATCTTTTCCAATTCCAACATTCTTTCCTGGGTGGAAGTAAGTGCCACGTTGACGAACCAAAATCTCGCCGCCCTTAACTACCTGGCCAGCAAATCTTTTAATGCCAAGGTACTGAGGATTTGAGTCGCGACCATTACGTGTGGAGGAGACACCCTTTTTACTTGCCATCTGCTTTCACCTGCCTTAGTTAGTAGTTACTTATTAATTCCAGTTATTTTTACACGAGTAAGTTTGGAACGAAATCCTTGACGTCGACGGTATCCAGTTTTGCTCTTGTATCTTAAAATCGCAATTTTTGGACCCTTTTGTTCAGCAAGTATTTCGCCAGTTACTTTTACAGCAGCTAGTGCTTTTGGATCAGTAGTTACATCAGCACCATCAACTAGGAGTACAGCTGGAAAAGTTACTGAGGAGCCAATGGCTGCATCTAGACGATCAACCACAAGAGTTTCACCAACTGAAACCTTCTCTTGGCGGCCGCCAGCTTTAACAATCGCGTACACAATCTGCTCCTTGCTAATCAATAAACCTTAATCTTCAAATTCGATCAGGGTAGGAAGATAAGGGTAGAGATTGCTCTCTCTCCGGTCAAATTCAGCGATTAATGCCCTAACTTAATTGGTTGAAATTACCCCAGTACTCACAGCCCTTCGCCCCTTTCGGCGCGCAGCTGGTGCAGGTGGAGTTTGCTCAACTTCTTCATCTGGAGAAATTGATTCTGTATCTAAAGAAGTTTCAGACTTATCATCTAAATCATCTTCGTCATCATCACTGACAGATTTGCTAGTTTTAGAAAATCTTTGTTCCATATCTTTTTCTAAAGCAACCTTTTTAACCGGGTCACTGTGGATATGAATACCTCTACCACCACAACTTTCGCAGGTAGTTGAGAATGCCTCGATTAATCCTTGGCCAACACGTTTTCTAGTCATTTGGACTAACCCTAAAGAAGTTACTTCGGCAACCTGATGCTTAGTTCGATCTCTACCTAAACACTCAACTAACCTACGCAAAACTAATTCACGGTTTGACTCTAATGTCATATCAATAAAGTCAATCACAATAATTCCACCCATATCGCGCAGACGAAGTTGCCTTGCAATCTCTTCTGCTGCCTCTAGGTTATTTTTAGTAACAGTCTCCTCTAGATTTCCACCCTTACCAATAAATTTTCCAGTGTTAACATCAATTACGATCATTGCCTCTGTTCGATCTATAACTAACGAACCACCAGATGGTAAGTAAACCTTGCGGTCAAAAGCTTTTGCTAGCTGCTCTTCAACTCGGTTTTCGGTAAATAAATCTTTGTTACTGCTCCATTTTTCTATCTTGTTAGCTAGTTCTGGTGCAATATGGCCGATGTAGTTTTGAATATCATCCCAAGCTTGATCACCTTGCACGAGCATTTTATTGAAATCCTCATTGAAGATATCGCGAATAACTCTTACCGTTAAATCTGGCTCACCATATAGAAGTGATGGTGCTGAAGTGCTGGAGCTGTTTGCTTTTTTCTCAATATCTTCCCACTGAGCTTTTAGTCGTAATACATCTCTTTCTAGTTCAGCCTCTGGTACACCTTCAGCTGCTGTTCTGATAATTACCCCAGCTTGCTCTGGAATTAAATTCTTTAATATCGACTTCAATCGATTTCTTTCATTATCTGGCAGACGCTTTGAAATTCCACTCATGCCACCACCTGGAACATAAACAAGGTAACGACCAGGAAGTGAGATCTGGCTAGTTAAGCGAGCGCCCTTTTGCCCAATTGGATCCTTAGTCACCTGCACTAATACCGATTGGCCAGATTTTAAAACATGTTCAATTTTTCTAGGCGCAGCATCGGATAAACCATGCGCATCCCAATTAACCTCACCGGCAT
>LIBD01000119.1 GCA_001437855.1 Actinobacteria bacterium BACL4 MAG-120820-bin23
TATTCACATAATGACCAACCAATATCAACAGGCCCACCTTATTTCGGTGATTTAAAATCCGCTTTCTAACCTGCTTGGTCGCTGGATGATTTGCGATATCAGACTCCTCAAATAAAGAATCTAGGTTTTTATTTAACTTAACCTTACCTAGATTTAATAATTGCGCAGTCTCTTTAGCCCGACACCATCTGCTAGATTCCACCCGAAAAATCTTTATCTCTCTGCGCTTTAACCACTCACCCACCTCTTTAGCATCTTGTCTGCCTACCTCAGAGAGATTTCGCTGGGTTGCACAATCATTTAACTTAAAATTTTCAGGATCTCCCACCCCTGGCGCTAATGTGTGCCTAAGCAGCAACACATAACCCTTTGGCGCACTGCCTTGTAATTTATCCCAAATTAATAGCTCATTGGCATAACTACTTTGGGTTAAAAGCGTAATAAGTAATCCAAAGATTACAGATAAGGGTAATCGAGCTCGCATCTGCCAAGGTTAACTTCTTTAAATAGCTTTAACAATCTATTAACTAAAAACTCTAGCCAAGCTCTCAGCCAACAGGGCAAGCTAGTTGATCTAGATCACAGATAAGTTTTAGTGATTACCAAAAAACCGCAATAACAATATTTGAGGTGGTAAGTAGGGTCATTAAGCCCCAAGCCTTATTAGATAGTGCTGCCTTCTTAATATTTAGATATCCAATAGCTAACACAATAATAAGTATGGTGCTCTTTACCGCCACCTTTATATGATCTAACACCTCAACAGTTGCATCATCACTGTGCATCATCTGGTTGATGCCAACCATCACTATTGCGGTGATAAAGGCCAGCCAAGCACTATGTAATACAAACTTAGGTAGTTGCTTTGGTTTGACTGCTATTTGGGCAAGTAAGCCGCCGAGTAATCCTGAGATACCAATAAAGTGAAGTACTAAAAGTAAGTTATATGAAAATTGCATAGGTAGATATTATCTTGAAAGAACTTAAAAACCCCCGCACCCTAGGGTAGATGCGGGGGTTTTTAAGGTAGCTAGTTACTTAATCTTTGCTATCTGTGACTTTGCTTTGTCATATAAAGCTCCAGTAATTTGGGCATAACCCTTTTCTGGGAACTTCTTTGCACATTGCTCCAGCAGATATGTATGCCAGGCGGCAACAATCTTTTGTTTTTCTGGATCCTTCTTAGCAGACTCTGGATATACCAAGCCATAGGATGCAGTTGCGATTGGGTAAGCACCTTGTATTTTTTTCTTATAATCAGCGGTTAAGCTGCCATTGGCTTCAATGGTTCCGCCACCTAGGAAGGCTGAGGTACCAGGAGCATCTGGTGCAATAAACTCACCAGCTGCATTTTCAATATTAGCAACCGCTAACTTGTTACTAGTTGCCCAGCTAACCTCGCCATATCCAATTCCGCCAACTTTACCGGCAACACCAGCTGCAACTAATGCAGAGCCGTTAGCACCTTGGAAGTTAAAGAAGGTTGAGATGTTATTTGGTGTCATGTTAGAGAATGTGCCACTTGCTGTCTTTGGCCACAATCTGGAGTTTTCACCAGCATTTGCTCCCTTTAGGAACTTACCAAACTGCTCTGATGTACCAGAGGAATCTGTTCGGTAGTAAACAGTGATTGGTTGGCTTGGTAGATCAATGTTGACTCTCTTTTCAGATGTACTTTTTACCTTCGGCTTACCATTTTTATCTAACACTGGAACCTTCTTAGTTACATTCTTGCCACCTACTTTTGTTACTTGCTTTTTGGTCTTAAACTTAACAGTCTTAACTACTCGCTCATTATCGGCAGCAATGATCTTGTCATTCCAATTTGTAATGTAGCCAGAGAAGATCTGTGCCACAGTTGAAGCCCTTAGATAAATTGGCTCCTTAACTGTTGGAAGATTGTACATAATCGCAATCGGAGCTGCGTAAACTGGGGCATACTCTAAGTGAGCTGGGAAGCCAGATGTATAAACAGCATCAGAGGCCGCGAAATCTACTAAATTTTTAGAGAAATCAGTCCGTCCTTTGCCTGAGCCACCTGCTGTGTAATTGATAGTGTGACCAGTATCTTTAGTGAACTCAACCTTACAAACATCGATAAGTGGTTGAGCAAATGTTGCACCGCTGCCATTGATTTGACCAGCAAATGCCGGGGATGATGAAAGTATTAATGAAGATGCAGCGATAGCAACTATCGCTACTTTCTTTCCTAGCTTCATGAAGCCTCCTTATTACATACCTTGGTTGGTGATGTAAAAGTAGTCAGGCAAGGCAAACAAATAAGTTAGGTTAGGCAAATTGTATGTGTAAGTTAAGTTAACAGTAGGTGTACAACTTAAAGTGAAAAAAACCTTAAGAATTAACCAAATCTTCCTGAGACATAATCCTCAGTCTGCTTTACCTTCGGATTAGTAAATATCTCAGTAGTAGTTGCACTCTCAATTAAGCGGCCTGGGCCACCATCTGATAAGAAAAAGCCGGTGTAATCAGAGACCCGTGCTGCCTGTTGCATATTGTGCGTCACAATCACAATACTCATTGAGGCAGATAACTCTCTAATAGTCTCTTCAATTCTTAAGGTAGATCCTGGATCTAAAGCAGAGCATGGCTCATCCATTAATAAGACCTGTGGATTTACCGCTAAAGATCTGGCAATACAAAGACGTTGTTGCTGACCTCCAGAGAGCGCACCGCCATACTCATCTAGTCGATCTTTAACCTCATTCCACAGCCCTGCCCTTTTTAGACAGCTTTCCAATAACTCATCTGCATTTTCAATTTTAATCTGTGCCAACTTTAAACCAGAGAGCACATTCTCTTTAATGGTCATGGATGGGAATGGATTTGGTTTTTGAAATACCATTCCTACTCGTAATCT
>LIBD01000120.1 GCA_001437855.1 Actinobacteria bacterium BACL4 MAG-120820-bin23
CTAATTCCTCAAGTGGGACTTCTTTTCGCCTTCTGCCAGCTGGCAAGGTTAGGATAATTACGAAGATGATTACAATTAATTGTAGGGAAATCCAACCTCTTCTTGCCGTGCCGTCATGGGTAATAAGTACCTCACCCGGTTGAGCAATCTTAAATACTGGAAGACCAAATTCATTTTTTTCTAGCGGAACTGCAACTCCATTTAGTAATAGCCGCCAAGACTTATCAAAATTTTCAGCAATAATTATTGTTCCACTTGATGAAACATATCCATTGGCACTTATGTCATTTGAATTAACTGGAAAATGTTGGCCTTTCATATTTTGAAAAGAAACTCTGGCATGGGCATTGTTAACTTTCCAAATCACGCCATCTTTAGTAGCAGAACTTCTGGTGAATCCACCTATACCGTCAATAGTTCTAACTAATGCTGGATCTGCTGGGTCCTTCATAAAAATATATTGGATTCCATAAAATCCTAATATCTGACTACTGCTAACTCCCACACCATTGAATAAATCAACAATTGAAGTATGAATAATTTCAGGAGTTTTACTTGAAACATCAGGTTCACCTAGAAGCAGATCACTTCCTCGGGTAATGAAGTATTTCAATTGCTCTTGATTTTTCCTTACTACCAAAGTTTTTGGTCTTTCGTTTGTGGTGGCTAAATCTGATATAAATGCTGGGATTACCTGCTCATTATCAGTGGTAACCAAAGAGTTGGCACCGATAGATAATCCCCAGCCGGTCATTGCTACAGTTGAAAAAATTGTTACTAGTGCGGTGACTGCAGAAAGGATATGTTTAAACCCAAAATTAATGGTGCGAAGCTGAGGAATAATCCGCTCCGCCAGTGAGAATATATTTAAAGTAAGTATGAACTGAGCGATCACAATTAGAGTACCAGTCCATACCCGCTGTGCGTTTGAGTTATTTCCTGCAATATAAAAAGATGAGATGGTTACGCTCAGTGCTAATAAAATTAATGCTAGTGAAGTATCTCTTCGCTGCTGCTTCACCACCAAGCATAAGAACAAATAAAGAACAAAGGGTGCGAGTAAGTAAAGATTCGGTGATGCTGGCCCACCGGGATTAAACAGTAATACTGAAAGTAAATCACCAGATGGCACCGATAAGCCAGGTTCAAGTAATTTAGCACTCGGGTTAGCTAATAGTGAGAATGAGTTTGGAATATTTATTAAAAAGGGTGTAATCAATAGTGCAAATCTTTTCTTAATCTCATCTTGATTTAGAATTTTAGAGATGTCCTCCCATTTTGTGGAGTTAATGTTTTGAGCAGCAATGTATTGATTAATTAACTGATAGATCTGATAGCCAAGCCAAACAAGTAGGAAGATTGGTGAAAAAGCTGCTGCGATCGCTGCAACTATTGTTACTAAATAAAGCTTTCGCCATTTCAAATCTGTTAATTGCTGGTGGTTATAAAGTGCGGTAAATAAAATTGGGAACAAAGCAGCCACTACTAGAGTTCCAATTCGACCTTGATTTATTGAAGTCAATATCGCAGGCGAGACTGCAAAAATAAATCCGGCAAAGGTGGCTGAATAATTGCTTAAATTAAACCGTCTAGCCGATCGATAGGTTAAAACATAAAGCAGTAATGGAATAAAAAAGAAAAATAGATTGATAAATATTTGTGGATTGCCGCCAGTTATTACCGATGCTAAACCAACTATTAATACCCATAATGGTGTTGGTGAGCTGCTGCCTAAGCCGACTAAGTGCCAGGAGGTAAAAAAATTACTAATTAAGTGCATGGCACTATCTGGAGCAACTGGTAGTGCTCCCCCAGATAATGAACCAAACCGATTGCGGGAATAGAAAATTGAAAAAATACTTATAACTAAAAGGCCAAATAGGAATGGTTGTTTTGCTAATGCTCTAATTTTTGCAAAACTTTTTCCCTCAACAAACTCTAATTCATCAAAGCTCTCATCAATAATTCCAATATCTGAATAACTCTTAACTTGAGTAGGATTTTGTTGGGCGTTTTTTGACTTAAATGCTCTAGAGATTGAAGTTGAAATGCGCTCAAGGCTAGCCTGTAATTGCGTTGATCTAGTCGGGATGAATTGTTTAATTACCCGAGCAGATAGCACCTTATTTTTCTTTCGGTATCGTCGGGACTTTATTAAATCTGCTGGTTTAAAGATTAATAATCCAATAGCTGCAATTTCATCAGCTGCATAACCAGGTAATTTAGCGAGTAGGTAAATAAATGATCTACCAATTGAGGTAAACAAAAGTTGCAGTGCAACCCAAGGCAGAATCCACCAGCTTGAATTAGCTAGTAAAACAAAGGCGGCATTTCGACGATCAAGCAGCAATGGCCGATGCAAGATCGCATCTTTGACATCAATTGCCCTTCGTTCTGAAGAGGATGCCTGGGCGTGATACAAAATTGCCTCACCCACACAGATAACTGAGTGGCCAGCAATATTTGCCCGCCAACCTAAGTCAACATCATCTCTAAACAACTCAAGGCTAGGGTCAAACCCACCCAACTCCTCAAAGACACCTCGTTTAATTAACATGCCCGCGCTACTAACCGCTAAAACATTTTTTACCTCATCATGTTGGCCTTGATCATGCTCTCTATCCTCTAACCCACTCCAACGTGTGCCATTTTCTGTAATGCTAATTCCAGCTTCTAAAATATGTTTGCGGTCATACCAACCTAGAATTTTAGGACCGGCAATTCCAACCTGTGGCCGTTCTGCCACCGCTTCTAATAATTTTGCTAGCGCTAATTTATCTGGTGCGCAATCATCATGAATTATCCATAACCACTCATTATTTTCTTGATTATTTATTTGTTTATCAACAA
>LIBD01000121.1 GCA_001437855.1 Actinobacteria bacterium BACL4 MAG-120820-bin23
ATTTTTTGGTTGGTATTTTTAGCAAATCTTTGAATCCGCTCAATCATGCCCCCGGCGTGGATAAATAAAGATGCATCTACAAATATAAGAGTTGCAAATGGATCTACTACCTGCTTTGCTTGCTCAACTAATTGGGCATAACTTAATTCAATTCCACTCTCCTTTAGATCCCGCCTTACCTCTTGAATTAACCAAAGACCCATAATGTTTCTAAGTAGGCGAATACTTCGATCATAACCACCCTCATTGGTCAGGCGCTCATTCATAGTTATCTCATTTACCACTGGCTTTGATAACTCAACGCCAAGTAATGACCAGGTGCCACTTGAGATATAGGCACTACCTGGTGAAAGCAGTGGTGTGGCAAATACCGCCGATGCGGTGTCATGACTTGCTGTGGCAATACATTTAATTGGACCAATGCCAGTCTTATCTTGCAGCTCTTTTTTTAACTCACCTCTAATAGTTCCTGGATCTTCAACCTTGGTAAAAATATTAAGTGGAATTCCTAAATCTTTAGCTAAATTTTCTGCCCACTTATCACTTACTACATCATATAAACCTGAGGTAGATGCAATGGTGTACTCAGTACCAATCACACCAGTTAGGGCATATAAAACAAGATCTGGCATAAATAATAGGTGCTCAGCCTTTTCAAACTCATCTGGTGTTTGCTGGGCAATAGCCAGCAATTGATAAATTGAGTTCACCTCTAGTAATTGACAACCACTTTCAAAGTGCAATCGCCTTTTTCCAACTAACTTTTCAGCCTCAGCTAACATGCCATCAGTTCTATGATCGCGATGGCTAACTGGTAATTCAATTATTTCACCACTCTTATCGACCAATCCAAAATCTAATCCCCAAGTATCAACCGCTAGCGCCTCATATGGCCCGCTTTCACTTGCCTTACTTAATGCGATCACGACCTCATCAATTATCTTTGGAAAATCCCAGCACCTTCTATTTCTAGAATCGGTTTTAACTGGGGTTAAAAATCTATGGATCTCTTGGGTTAAGATTTGACCATCAATACTTACCGACATCAATCTGCCAGATTCAGCACCCATATCCAGGGCCAGATAGCGCTTCATAGCCTCACACTCTTCCGCACTAGAGCACCTACCGTCTACTTATCTATTAGAGCTAATTAAGTTAGTACTGAATCTATAAAAATCTGTCCAGATTCTAAGATGGCAGCAGGCTGGGATTACTTTTTTGTTACTAATCGATGCTGAGAATGATCTCCCATATCTAGGAAAGTCGAGCCGTTGGCGGTAGGGTCAGCGAGAGATTTTTACCATCTGTATTGTTCGAACTCAGACTAGAACGGAGTAGTAGTGGTTAAAAAGGGTGATCTTCTTCTAGAGATGAATAAGGTGCAAAAGAGATTCGGTGGTGCAGTTGCCCTTAAAGGAACTGACCTAAAGATCAGAGCAGGTGAGATTCACGCCCTCCTTGGAGAGAATGGCGCTGGAAAATCCACCATGTTAAAAATTCTAGCTGGTGTGCATATTAATGATGGCGGCACAATTAAATTAGGTGGCCAAGATTTTATTACTGGCTCACCACAAGCCTCGATTGAACAAGGAATTGCCGTTATTTATCAGGAGCCATCTTTGTTCTTAGATTTATCACTGGCAGAAAATGTCTTTATTGGTCGCCAACCTAAAAAAGGAAAGATTATTGATTGGAAGTTTGCTCAATCTGAAGCTGCTAGATTATTTAAAGAGCTAGGTGTTGAGTTAGATCCAAAGCGACAAGCACGCGGTCTTTCAATCGCTGATCAGCAGGTAGTTGAGATTGCTAAGGCGCTATCAATGAATGCCAATATTATTTTGATGGATGAGCCAACTGCAGCACTCTCTGCCTCTGAGGTTGAGCGATTAATGACGGTTATGAAATCGCTGAAAACCTCAAATAAGGCAGTTATCTTTGTTAGCCACCGCCTAGATGAGGTATTTGCAATCTCAGATTACATAACAGTAATGCGAGATGGCGCAACAGTTTCTGAAGCCAGCGTAGGGGATACAAACTTACAAAAAGTTATTAAGGAGATGGTTGGTCGAGAGCTAACTGAATTGTTCCCAAAGACTGAGAATAAGATTGGCGCAGTAGTACTTGAGGTAACTGATCTAACCAATCCGGCCTACTTTAGAAACATTTCATTTAATGTGAAAAAAGGTGAGATTGTGGCATTAGCTGGTCTAGTAGGCGCCGGCCGTTCAGAGGTTGCCAGAGCAATATTTGGTGTTGATAAGTATGAGTCTGGATCGGTAAAAATAAATGGCGAAGTACTGCCAGCTGGCTCACCAATTATCTCGATGGAGCGCAAAATTGCCTTAGTGCCAGAGGATCGTCGCCAACAGGGCTTATTTATGATTGCCGGGGTTAATCGAAATATTTCAATGGAATCATTTGGAAAATTAACCGATCGTGGCTTACTAAATTTTAAGCGAGAGCGAGAGTTAACTAATACCTGGCGAGATAAACTCAGTATTAAGTTTAATAATCAGGCAGATCCAGTTGATCGCTTATCTGGTGGTAACCAGCAAAAGACGGTATTGGCCAAATGGTTAGCAACAGATCCAGATATATTAATTGTGGATGAGCCAACTCGCGGAATTGATGTGGCGACCAAGGCTGAGGTGCACAGATTAGTTAATCAGGCAGCTAGCGAGGGTAAAGCGGTGTTGATGATTTCATCAGAGTTACCTGAGGTTTTGGGTATGGCAGATCGGATAATTGTTATGCGTGAAGGTCGCCAAGTCGCTGAATTCTCAAGACAAGAAGCAACCCAAGAAAAAATCATTGCCGCTGCAACTACCGGAAAGA
>LIBD01000122.1 GCA_001437855.1 Actinobacteria bacterium BACL4 MAG-120820-bin23
TCACTGTTTAGGCCAGGACCGATTAAATCGGAGATGATCTCACCATTTTTAAATAGCCGAGATGGTTTAAGTGCGCCCACCTTTATCCATGCAGATCTAGTTGAAGTTCTAGCCCAAACTCAAGGAGTAGTGGTTTTTCATGAACAGGTTATTCAAATTATCGCCATTATGACTGGTGCTACCTATGGCAGGGCCGATCAGATGCGACGTAATTTAGGTAATCCAGATGGCGCGCAAGCAGAGTGTGATTGGTTTTATTTAGCAGCAGCTAAACGTGGTTATAGCAAAGTGGTAATTGATAAGTGTTGGCGCATCCTGGCAGATTTTGCCTCCTTTGGTTTTTGTAAGGCGCACGCATCTGCCTTTGCACTTACTACCTATCAATCGGCATACCTTAAGACTCATCACAGCGCAGCATTTTTAGCATCGGTGTTAACTCATGAACCTGGGATGTATCCAAAGCGATTAATAATTGATGAGGCTAGGCAGTGGGGGATAAAGATTCTGCCAATTGATATTAATAAATCAGATCAGGGTTATCGGGTAGAAAAGGTAGCTGCAAGTAGTAATACCTATCTATATAGGGCGCCAAATACTAAAAGTAGTGGCGAAGTATTAACACTGCCAGATGCAACTGGTTATGGGATAAGGGTTGGCCTAGCTGATATTGCTGGTATCTCTAATGCCGAGATTAAATCAATTATTAATAACCGCCCGTATACCGATCTAGCAGATTTTACTTATCGCTCTGGATCTTTTTGGCCAACTACCCAAGTGCTAGTTGAGATTGGCGCCTTTGATCAATTACATAATATTAATCAGGGTAGTAAATTAAATCGACGAGACCTTTATATTCACCTGCAGGAGTTAAAGCAGCTAAATGGCAGTAAGCAACATACTGGTCAGCTATCACTTGCCTTATCCCCAGGTGAGATTGACAGTTTAGGTCTACCTGATATCACCGGTAGCGAGCAGATTAAAAGTGAGTTAGAAAATCTTGGGCTAGATTTAAGCCAGCACCTACTTACCCCATACGCCCACTTTTTAAATGAGCTAAAGGTTTTTAAATCAAGTGATTTAATAAAGTTAAGATCAAATCAAGAGGTATTAGTGGTAGGTGTAAAGGTGGCTCTGCAATCGCCACCAATTAGAAGTGGCAAGCGGGTTTTATTTTTAACATTAGATGATGGTTATGGCTGTAATGATCTATCTTTCTTTGAGGATAGTCAGCAAAGTTATGCTCATATTATTAAGAGCTCTAATTTAATTATCGCAAAAGGATTTATTAGAAGAACAGGGGCTAGAGGAGTATCAATTAGGGCAACTGCTGCCTGGGCTTTAGATGAGTTATATCAAAATTGGATAAGTGGAAAGATTAATGAAGTAGATCAACTACCGATCGATCAAAAGCTTGCTAAAAGATAGATGTATCTAACTGAGCGTAGAGGGTAGGCAAGTTCACAAAACCTTCACCTAAATCGAGTTGAGAATGGTGGGGATATCAAAGTAAAAAGCCTAAACTTCACTTACGCTATGGACCAGCCAAAGGTCCAATAAGTTAAGGGGATAGTAAATATGAATGAAGAAAAGTTAATTGAAACCTGGAATAAGCAAAGAGGGCAAATTATCTCTGCCCAAATGCAGCCAGTATTAGTTTTAATCGCAACCTTTGTACTATCTGCTTTAGGTTACTTTGATAAGGCAACAGATGAGGCTAAGTACTTTGCGCTAGTTGTAGTTGCAATAACTGGCATTTTGACCACCTTAAATCAATACGCTGCAATCCGCGAGGGTGAAGCAGTTTGTGATGAATTAGCAAAGGTTGCTAAGAAGGGTGCACTTGCAACTAAAATTGCCAGCTCACGCTCATTTGTATCAGCAACTGCAGCTTTGATCGTGGTCTTAGATATTGTTGTATTTGTGGTTGCATACCTTGCTATCTTTGGTATGTAATTAAGCAATGAAGGAACTTTTTCTCACATTAGCACCTCTAGTGATCTTGCTAGGGGTGTTTTTGTATCGATATGAAAAGCCAAAACCACCAAAAAATAAGAGCACAGGCCGCGGCGGCGATTTCGCTGAGTAATTACCGTAACTAAGTAACTTAAAGTAATTAATGCCGGCACCAATAGTTATCTATGACGGTGAGTGTAACTTTTGCTTGCAATGCATCAATTGGGTAGGTAAAAAACTTGATATTAGATCAATCGCCTTTCAAAGAGCTGATTTAGCTAAGTATGATTTAACTTTAGAAGAGTGCCGCCAGCAGGTATTTGTCATTGATGGTGATAAAAAATATGGCGCAATAGATGCGGTAATTTTCTTACTAAAAAAACGTGGCAATAAACTACTTTCAAAATCTTTAAAGCTACTAGGTCCACTTAGCAGGTGGGGATACTTTTGGGTGGCCTCCCATAGGAGCTCGCTAATTGTGCGCTTAATTGGCAGGATTCTTGCCCGGCAAGGTAAGTAAACAAGGGTGTCTAACCAATTGGTATTTACCTTTACCCGTAACATTTAAGGTATGAAAAAAGAACAGAGACCAGCTCGAGTTGAAACCTCAATTCTGCCCATTAAGTATGTGGATTTAATTGAAGATGTATTTCATGCCATCTTGGCAATAGCATTATTTATCATCGGCATTGGTGCCTTCTTCTACTCAATTAAGCGCTTAATTGAAACTGCGCCCTTTTTTCCAAATGGCATGATTCAAGGTGTTAATGACATTTTATTTATTGTTATCATTCTAGAAATATTGCGCACAGTAATCTC
>LIBD01000123.1 GCA_001437855.1 Actinobacteria bacterium BACL4 MAG-120820-bin23
CTCTTGGGAAAAAGGTTACTCAGATTTTGCCATGGTGCCAGATCTAAATACCTTAAGAGTTATTCCTTGGCAAGATGGTGCTGCGATGTTGTTAGCAGATGTGGCCTGGTTAGATCACACCGATGTTGTGGCAAGCCCAAGACAGATTTTGAAGAAACAGATTAAAGCTTTAGCAGATGCTGGTATGAAGGCGATGGTTGGAACAGAGCTTGAGTTTGTAGTTTATAACAACACATATGAGCAGGCATTTAATAAAGGGTATAAGGATCTAACCCCGGCCAATCAATACAATGTGGATTACTCAATTTTGGGTGGATCTAGAATTGAACCATTACTTAGAGCAATCAGATTAGGTATGTCTGGTGCGGGGATGAATGTGGAGTCGGTAAAGGGTGAGTGCAACTTTGGCCAACATGAGATCGCTTTTAAGTACTCAGATGCCTTAACTTCCTGTGATAATCATGTGATTTACAAGAATGGCGCCAAAGAGATTGCCGCTGCCACTGGGTATGCGCTGACCTTTATGGCAAAGCCAAACCAAAAAGAGGGTAACTCATCTCACATCCACCTCTCCTTTAGAGGGTTAAAGGATGAGTTGGTAATGGCAGATGATAAGGATAAAGAGCATGGCTTATCTGAGGTTGGTAAGAGTTTTATTGCCGGTCAACTTAAACATCTACAGGAGCTCTCATTACTATTTGCCCCAAATATCAACTCATATAAGAGGTATATCCCAGGTAGCTTTGCACCAACTGCAATTAGATGGGGCAGAGATAATCGAACCTGCGCACTGCGTTTAGTTGGACATGGCCAATCTCTAAGATTAGAAAATCGGGTACCAGGTGGGGATGTAAATCCATATTTGGCAGTTGCGGGAATTATTGCTGCTGGCCTTGATGGTATTAAAAACAACTTAAAGTTAGAGCCTGCTTACACAACCAATGCTTATGATTCAGACTCTCCAAGAGTGCCAGCCAGCATGGTAGATGCCCAATCATTATGGGCAAACTCTGCTTGGGTAAAAGAGGTATTTGGCGATGAGGTTCAAGCCCATTATGCCAATATGGCTCAGGTTGAGTTAGATGCCTATGGCAAAGCGGTAACTGATTGGGAGTTATTTAGAAACTTTGAAAGGTTTTAAGTAGAAAAACGTGTCTGCCACCTATCAAGTAATTAATCCTGCAACTGAAGGCTTAGTTGAGAAGGTAAATCTGGCCGACTTGGCAGCAACTGATGCGGTAATTGAAAAAGCTTATAAAACATTTGAGAGCTGGAAAAAGATAACATCGGCAGATAGAGCAAAACTGCTGCGCGCATTTGCCCAGATTGTTTTTGAACATAGAGAAGAGTTAGCAAAGCTTGAGGTAGAAAACTCTGGTCACACTATAGGAAATGCCCTATGGGAGGCAGATAATGTTGCCAATGTTTTAAATTACTACTCAGCATCCCCAGAAAGATTATTTGGCCGTCAAATTCCAGTGCCAAATGGTATTGATATCACCTTTAAAGAACCACTTGGCGTAGTTGGGGTAATTGTGCCGTGGAATTTTCCAATGCCAATTGCAAGTTGGGGCTTTGCTCCAGCACTTGCTGCTGGCAACACTGTGGTGTTAAAACCTGCTGAGTACACACCACTTACCGCTGTTCGATTGGCGCAGTTAGCATTAAAAGCTGGAATTCCTGAGGGAGTATTTAATGTAATTGTGGGTAAGGGATCTGTGGTTGGTAATCGCTTTGTTACTCACCCGAAGGTAAGAAAGATTGTCTTTACCGGCTCTACTGAGGTTGGTAAACAAATTATGGCAGGGTGCGCCGATCAGGTTAAGCGGGTAACACTTGAATTAGGTGGCAAGAGTGCCAATATTATTTTTGCAGACTCTGATATTGAACGAGCTGCCGCTGCTGCCCCAGGTGCGGTCTTTGATAACGCAGGCCAAGATTGCTGCGCCCGGTCTAGATTATTAGTTGAAAGATCAGTCTTTGATAAATTTATGGCTGCCTTTGAAGCTTCAGTTAAAAAATTTAAGGTGGCAGATCCATCCCTAGCTAATACCGATATGGGGCCATTAATCTCTAAAAAGCAATTAGATTCTGTGCAATCTTATTTAACTGAAACTGTTGCCTTTACGGGAAGTGCGCCAAGTGGTGCTGGTTTTTGGATGGCACCTACTGTTTTACTACCAAAGGATACAAAGAGTAAATCTTGGAATGAGGAGATCTTTGGCCCAGTAGTTTCAGTACTACCCTTTGATGATGAGGCAGATGCAATTAGAAAAGCAAATGACACTGAGTTTGGTTTATCTGGCTCGATTTGGACAAATAACTCGGCCAAAGCAATTCGGGTAGCAAGAGCGGTAGAAAGTGGCAACCTATCGGTTAACTCAAACTCATCGGTTCGCTATTGGACTCCCTTTGGTGGCTATAAGCAATCTGGCTTAGGCAGAGAGTTAGGACCAGATGCACTAGATAGTTTTACCGAGGTAAAAAATGTTTTTATTGCCACCGATAACTAGAAAAAAAGGGGATAGGTAGATGAGCAAAAGACTTGAGGGCAGAGTTGCCGTTATTACTGGTGCTGGCAGTGGAATTGGTTATGCCACCGCCCTTCGCTTAGCTAGTGAGGGTGCCAAGGTTGTAGTTGCCGATACCAATGAAGAAACTGGTAATAAGGTTGCAGCTGAGGTTGGCGGGCTTTTTGTTAAGTGTGATGTGACCAATGAAGCACAGGTAGCTAATCTTTATAAGGTTGCCTTTGATACCTATAATC
>LIBD01000124.1 GCA_001437855.1 Actinobacteria bacterium BACL4 MAG-120820-bin23
CTGCCGTTAAGTGTGGATTTTAAAACCGTACTTGTGGTCTTTGCTCGCTCCTTTTGCCTAGTTCCACTTCGCTTTGGTCCTGGAATTAGATCAGTGCTAGCAACTCGGTTCAAAAGGCGGGTGATAGATCTTTGGCCAAGGCGGGAGATAAAGATGGTAAGTAAGATGATTATGGTGATGTTCAGCGGGGCGCCGGAGAACCAATCCAGGCCAGCTTGCATGCTTTCTGAAAGTTCCATAAGTAGATGAAAACCTTAACCCAAATGTAATTGGGAATCTGGTTAGAAATGCTGATTTTTTGGCCAACCTCAGGCAAGATATACCCACCGGTGCGAGCCACGCGCTGTAATTGTTAGGGGAAGTTTTAAAAGTGTCACAGACCTTGGTACTGAACGCTACCTATGAGCCACTAGGTGTCGTATCAGAGAGAAGAGCCTTAATCCTGGTGTTAAATGCGCGCGCAGTTAGCGTGGCGGATTCAGATCGCATCCTGACCTATGCCAGAGGATCAATTACCCTACCTTCGGTAATTAGATTAAATAAATTTGTGAAGATTCCATATCGGCATGCGGTGCCACTATCTAGAAGAGCAATCTTTGCCCGGGATAACAATAGATGTGTTTACTGCGGAGTTACCGCCACCTCAATTGATCATGTAATTCCAAGATCTAGAGGGGGCGGACATAATTGGGAGAATGTGGTCTCAGCCTGTCATAAATGTAATCATCTAAAAGCTGATAAAACTTTAAAGGATCTTGGTTGGCGCCTGCGCCACACACCACGTGAGCCAGTGGGTGCTGCTTGGCGTATTCTAGGTACTGGTAAACCAAATAGAGTTTGGATTCCATATTTGAAACCATTTGGGGTAGAGGCGATTGGAGCAGCCAGCGCATGATTGAAGATGGCGCGATGGCAGGAGAAGGGTTAACCTTTCTGGAAACATTTACCTACTTTTTTGTAGCACCAACTGTGCTCTTTGTAGTGATCTCATTTTTCTCTTACATCACCGCTAAAGAGGTTAGAGCAAAATCAAAGCGCAAGGCAGTAAATCTCACCAGTATTGAATAGGGTTTTTTAAAAAACTCTTAATCTTTTTGTTGCACCTTAAGAGATCTCTCAAGTGAATCCTTGGCCTCAATCACTAATCGGCGCAACCCTGCTTGGCCATCTATGCCCACACCATCAAGCCAAGCGTTGGTCTTATCTAATACCTCTTGGGTAGTTAGATAGATTGGGTAAAGGCCAGCGACAAATTTACTTGCCACCTCATAGGATTTTTTACCCCAGGTATCTAGTAATAGATCAAAGTATGGATCAACATAGGCAGCAAGTAGTGGCCGATGTAGTGGCCGGACAAAGCCAGCTACCTTGGCCTCACGTTGTGAGGTTGATAAATCACCAGTTGTAATCTCATCCCATACCTGTTGTTTTGCCGATTGAATTGGCCGGGCAGCAAGTGCGGTTTGGTAGGAGAGTTTGCCAGTTAAGGTTTGATCTAACTTAAGCTCTTCGGCTAATTGCGCTTCATCCATTAAGCCTCGCTCAGTTAAGGCAATTACTAGTGACCATCTCATCTCTGGATCCACCTTAAGCCCTGATAACTTTCCAGCTAGAAAATCCTTTAATAGATCATTGTGTTCGGCACTGGAGGCAAATGCGGTAAAGCTTTTTACAAACTGTAATTGATGATCACTACCGCTTGCGGCAGTCGCAATCATCTGTTCAAAGGCATTACCAACCTTTAATCTAGCTGAATCACGTTTTTTAGGATTTGAGTAGAGCTCAACTGCGGTAGCTAGTTGGCCAGCAATTATGGTTAAGGTGGTGATCTCTTGCTCACTTGCAATGCCAGCAAGTGCGATATCAATAAAATCTGTGGCCGAAAGTTCGCCATCGCGCAACATATCCCAGGCAGCAGACCAGCAAAGCGCCCGAGTCAGTGAGTCTGAAATCTTTCCTAGATGATTTTTAAGAGTATTAATTGATCTTTCATCAAATCTAATCTTGGTATAGGTTAAATCTTGATCATTTAAAAGTAGTAGATCAGCTATTTTTTCACCAGCTAAATCAGCTACCAAAGTCTTACTACCTGATACATCTAATTGCACACTCTTACGCAAGGTAATTTTTTCACCAACTAAGTCATATAAGCCAACCGCCATTCGGTGGGGGCGCAATTGGGTGGAATCTTTTGGCATGGTAGGCACCTCTTGAATAACGGTAATTGATTTGTAAGTATCACCAACTATTTCCATCTCAGCTCGCATCGTATTTACCCCCGCTGTTTGGAGCCAGGTTTTAACCCAATCACTTAGCTGCTTACCACTTGCCATACTTAACTCATCTAATAAATCTTTTAAGGTTGTGTTTTTAAAGGCATGTTTGGCAAAGTATTTTTGTAAGCCAGATATGAAGTTATCCCGGCCCACATGGGCAACTAATTGCTGCAAAACTGAGGCGCCTTTGGCATAGGAGATGCCATCAAAGTTGCCAGCAACGGTATCAATATCAACCATATCGGTAACGATTGGATGAGTTGATGAGAGTTGATCTTGCCGGTATGCCCAATTCTTTCGCTCTTGATTAAAGCCAGTCCAAGAGTTTTTAAATCTTGTGCCCTCAACCATTGCTAAATATGAGGACCACTCAGCAAATGATTCATTTAGCCAAAGATCATCCCACCAAGACATTGTGACCATATTGCCAAACCACATATGGGCCATCTC
>LIBD01000125.1 GCA_001437855.1 Actinobacteria bacterium BACL4 MAG-120820-bin23
CCTTAGTAGGTAATTTGCATTCAGCAGACCACCGCTGAGCACCCTCTGCATCACCTGTGTTACTTATTTCCTTTATTCGCTTTAATTGTTCAGCAGAGTTGATTGCTCCAAGGTCAGTATTTTTATCCATAGGGTCACCGATCCGAATCAAACTCATTCTTTTTTTCAATTTCTCTACTACTTCATCAGCAACATTCTCTTGCAGCAATAACCTAGATCCAGCACAGCAGACATGGCCTTGATTAAAGAAAATTCCATTTACTATTCCCTCAACAGCTTCATCAATAGCAGCATCTTCAAAAACTATATTTGCTGCTTTACCACCTAACTCAAGAGTGGCGCTTTTATTGGTGGCTGCAATTGATCTTGCAATTGCTTTACCAACCTCTGTTGAACCAGTGAACGCAATTTTATTGATATCTGGATGATTTACTAGAGCTGCTCCCGTAATTCCATCCCCAGTAATAATATTTACTACACCATCTGGTAATCCTGCTTGCTGGCAAACTTCGGCAAATAAAAGCGCAGTTAACGGAGTAGTTTCTGCTGGTTTTAACACAACAGTATTTCCTGCAGCTAATGCTGGCGCAATTTTCCATGAGAGCATAAGTAATGGAAAGTTCCAAGGAATTATTTGACCTACAACTCCAAGTGCCTTTGGTTTACTCCCGACTCCGGCATATTCCAATTTGTCGGCCCAGCCTGCATGGTAGAAAAAGTGTGCAGCAGCTAGTGGAATATCAGTATCTCTTGATTCCCTAATAGGTTTGCCATTATCCAAGGTCTCCACAACAGCAAATTCACGGGCTCGTTCTTGTAAAATTCTTGCAATTCGGTATAAATATTTACCACGTTCTTTAGCCGGCATTTTTGACCAAATTTTTGTATAGGCGGATCTCGCAGTTTTTACTGCTAAATCAATATCTAATTTATCTGCATAAGCAATCTTTGCCAGCACCTCTTCTGTAGCTGGATTTATCGTGTCGAAACTCTTTCCCTTTTTTGCTTTAACAAATTTACCGCCGATAAATAGATCATATGAAGCAGCAATTTTTGCAATTGCCTTAGATTCAGGAGCACTTGCATATTCAAATTCGCTCATGACCCACCTAATCCATAGTTACGTAATTAGCACTAGCGTAGTGCCCAGTACGCATTTTCATTCGTTGCATTAATAGGTCATTTAATAACGCGCTAGCCCCAATTCTAAACAAGCTAGGGGTAAGCCAGTCTGGCCCAGCAGTTTCATTCACAAGTACTAGTTGCTTAATCGCATCCTTAGTTGTTCGAATTCCACCAGCAGGCTTTACGCCAATTTTTGATCCGGTAAGTGCGAAGTAGTCACGCACTGCCTCTAACATAACTAAAACTACGGGCGCTGTGGCTGCGGGTGCAACTTTTCCAGTACTAGTCTTAATAAAGTCAGCCCCAGCTAACATAGCAATAAATGATGCTTTTCTAACATTGTCATATGTCACCAATTCACCAGTTTCAAATATTACTTTTAGGTGAGCCTTATCCCCACAAAGTTCTTTAATAATTTTTATTTCTTCAAAGACTTGGCTAATTTTTCCAGCAAGAAAAGCGCCACGGTCAATAACCATATCGATCTCAGTAGCGCCAGCATTTAGAGCATCTAGGGTGTCCTGCTTTTTTACCTCAATAGATGCTCGTCCAGAAGGAAAGGCAGTGGAGACTGCAGCAACTGGAATATGTTTTCCGCCAATTAAATCCAACTCAGCTCTAGCAACCTTGACCATATCGTTGTAAACACAAATTGCTCCGACAGATGGGACTGTTAAATCAGTTGGATCAGGCCTTACGGCCTTAGCACAAAGCGCTTTAACTTTTCCGGGCGTATCAGCACCTTCTAAAGTAGTTAGATCAACCATAGTAATAGCCATATCGATTGCCCAAGCTTTGCTCGCAGTTTTTATACTTCGAGTAGCCAACATTGTGGCTCGAGCCTCTACTCCCACTTGATCAACTGGAGGTAAATCATCTAAAAAATCTTTTAATGATTTTTCACTTCCATTTACAATCATGACAGTACTTTAGTCAAAACTTCTTTAATTTGCGATAACAATTCCAAAGATTCACTTTTATTAGATTTAACTACCTCGATGTAACACTTCAATTTTGGTTCAGTACCACTTGGCCTAATTATTACTCTGATTTCCCCTGAGTATCTGAGTCTGATTCCAGTAGTTTTTAGCTCTTTGGACTGATTTAAGTCTTCAATAGATTCGATTTTATAGCCAGCAAGCTCAGGGGGTGGGTCACTAATAATTTTACTTAGTAATTTATCTATCTGCGCCAGATCATCGACACGTATAGATATCTGATCTGTAGCATGAAATCCAAATTCAACTCCAATATCATCTAAATAATCATCAAAACTTTTACCTTTATTTTTTAATTCATCGATTAACTGCGCGATTAGCACCGCTGCACTTATACCATCTTTATCATTTACGACCTCAGGATCGACGCAATACCCAAGCGCCTCTTCGTAGCCAAACGCTAGATTTGGGATTTTTGAAATCCATTTAAAACCAGTAAGTGTTTCAAAAAAGTTGATTTTATTATGCTTGGCTATCTTACTTAAGAGTGTCGATGATACTAAGGAATTTGCCACTGATTTATTTTTAAGGTTG
>LIBD01000126.1 GCA_001437855.1 Actinobacteria bacterium BACL4 MAG-120820-bin23
CTGGGCGAGAGGATTCAGAGACGGTTAAAACAGGCTCAGAAGCTGCTGTTGCTGGTGGTTACACAGCCATTTCGGCTATGGCTAACACCAATCCAGTAGCTGACACAGCTGGAGTTGTAGAACAAATTTACCGACTTGGCAAAGACACAAACTTGTGTGAGGTTAATCCGATAGGTGCTGTTACTAAAGGCCTTAAGGGTGAGCAGCTTGCCGAAATTGGCGCAATGGCTGATTCAATTGCCAGGGTACGAATGTTTAGTGATGACGGAAATTGTGTATCTGACCCGTTAATTATGCGTAGAGCGTTGGAATATGTAAAAACATTTAATGGAATTATTGCCCAACATGCTCAGGAGCCAAGATTAACTGTTAATGCGCAGATGAACGAAGGAAGCGTTTCAGCCAAAATAGGTTTAACTGGTTGGCCAGCGATTGCCGAAGAGGCGATTATTGCGCGCGATATTCTACTAACAGAGCATGTCCAATCGCGATTACATATATGTCATGTGACTACTGCAGGTGGAGTTGAATTGATCCGATGGGCTAAGGCGCGCGGTATTGCAGTTACTGCAGAAGTAACTCCACATCATCTTTTGCTTACCGATGATTTAGTGGAAAATTACGACCCTATCTATAAAGTTAATCCACCATTACGAACCGAAAAGGATGTAATGGCACTTAGGGAAGGCTTAGCTGAGGGAGTAATCGATATTGTTGCAACTGATCATGCACCACATCCATCAGAGGATAAAGATTGTGAATGGCAGGCGGCAGCCTTTGGTATGGTGGGTCTAGAAACAGCATTATCTGTCGTAATAAAAACTATGATTGAATCAAAATTGATGAGTTGGCCAGATTTGGTTAACCGCATGTCTACTCGTCCTGCAGAGATTGCTGGTTATAAAAACCAAGGTAAGCAAATTGCTGAAGGCATAGAGGCTAATTTAGTAATACTAGACCCAGCTCTTTCATGGACTGTTAACCGAAATGAACTCAGATCCAAGAGCAAAAATACTCCATTTAATATGATGAGTTTGCCTGGTGTGATAACTGATGTTTTCTATGCTGGTAAACAAGTATTTAGAAAGAGTAATTAATGGAGTCTTTATCGGTATTGCCTAATAAGCACTCAGTTGCATATCTGGTTTTAGATGACGGACGCATATTTGAAGGCAAATCCTGGGCGAAGACCGGAGAAACTTTTGGAGAAGCAGTTTTTTCTACAGGCATGACCGGCTATCAGGAGACTTTAACTGACCCTTCTTATCACAAACAAATTGTTGTCATGACCGCCCCTCATATTGGTAATACTGGTATGAATGAGTTAGATAACGAGTCCAGAAAGATTTGGGTATCAGGATTTGTAGTTAGAAATCCTTCGCCAATCACGAGTAATTGGCGAAGTAAAAAAAGTTTAGAACAAGAGTTAATAGATTCAGAAGTTGTAGGAATTCAAGGAATTGATACCCGAGCGCTAACCAGGCATTTGCGTGATCGTGGTGCAATGCGAGTGGGAATATTTAGTGATACGACTCTAAGCCGTGAAGATATGGTTGTAAAGGTTCGCAAAACCGCGCCAATGGCTGGTTCTTATTTGGCTAAGGATGTAACTACTAAACAACCTTATGTGGTCTATCCACCAACGGGCACTCCGACAAAGTTTAAAGTAGCTGCAATAGATCTTGGAATAAAAGGTGCAACACCAAAAGCAATGGCAAATCTAGGTATGGAAGTTCATGTGTTGCCACTTGATACAACTTTTGAACAGATTAGAGCGCTAAAACCAGATGGTGTTTTCCTGTCGAATGGCCCGGGAGATCCGGCAGCAATGGTTGATATTGTGGAATTAGTTAGAAATGTATTACTTGAAGAGATCCCATT
Source organism: Actinobacteria bacterium BACL4 MAG-120820-bin23 (assembly GCA_001437855.1). Lineage (GTDB taxonomy): Bacteria > Actinomycetota > Actinomycetes > Nanopelagicales > Nanopelagicaceae > Nanopelagicus. Next base: position 1,882 of record LIBD01000126.1, read on the forward strand.
TTTTGGAATCTGTTTCGGTCATCAGATACTTGGTAGGGCATTAGGTTTTGAAACTTATAAATTACCTTTTGGGCATCGCGGAATTAATCAACCGGTTATTGATTTAACTACTGGCAAAGTTGAAATAACCGCGCATAATCATGGATTTGCTGTTGCTGCGCCCAAGGAGAATGATTTCAATACAGTTTATGGTTCCGGTCGAGTTTCCCATCTTTCACTAAATGATTCAGTGGTCGAGGGTCTTGAAATGATCTCTGTGCCGGCATTTTCCGTTCAATATCATCCAGAGTCAGCTGCTGGTCCGCACGATGCTGCGTATCTGTTTGAAAGATTTGCAGATTTAATGACATCGCCACGCGTTGGCCTTAAGGACTCTAATGCCTAGAGATAATTCAATACAGAGCGTTTTAGTAATCGGTAGTGGGCCAATTGTTATTGGACAGGCATGTGAATTCGACTATTCAGGAACACAAGCCTGTCGTGTTTTACGTAGCGAGGGAATTAGGGTAATTCTTATTAATTCCAATCCTGCAACAATTATGACTGACCCTGAGTTTGCAGATGCAACCTATATTGAGCCAATCACCCCTGAAGTAATTGAAAAAATACTAGAAAAAGAACGACCAGATGCCGTCCTTGCGACTTTAGGGGGACAAACAGCATTAAATGCAGCAATGGCACTTTTTGAGCGTGGTTCATTTGAAAAATATGGAAGTAAATTAATTGGCGCAAATGTAGATGCGATTAAGCGTGGTGAAGACCG
>LIBD01000127.1 GCA_001437855.1 Actinobacteria bacterium BACL4 MAG-120820-bin23
ATCTGGGCCTTCAATTCTCCGCTGCAATCCATGAGCTTTTTCGGCTTTTCGAACAACAAATGAATCTAGTTTTCTTCCACTATTTGCCGCCACATGCATCATTGCTGTTGCTACTGGGTCTGCTCCCAGAGTTAAGCCGCCTACTGCTTCAAACTCTAAATCTTTTGTTAACTCAAGCATTACTTCACCTACTAATGGTGCGGCAATAGAATCTAAAGTGACTCTTCTTAAATCAACGTAATAATCTGCCTCTTTGCCAGAGGATAAAATAACTTTTCCATGAACTACAGCCTTCTTTAGGATCTCAGACTTTAATTTTTCCTTGGCTGACATGGCTTTACCCTATCTAAATTAGTTGATTAATTATTTGGATAAAGAACAATGGTTTGATTATCTCGCCTAACTAAGGCTTTGGGAGGGTTGGCTTCAAGGAGTGCGTCCACTTCAGTTCTTAACTTGGCTACCTCCAGTGCCATATTGGCCACCGCTTGCTCTAGCTCAATAATTCTGGCAATACCGGCTAAGTTAATTCCTTCGCCAACTAATCTTTGTACATTTCTTAATTTAACAATATCTATTAATGAGTACCTTCGATTTTTTCCAATTGTTCTACTTGGTGAAACTAAACCTAATCGATCATATTGGCGCAGGGTTTGTGGATGAAGCCCAGATAATTTTGAGGCTACCGATATTACATATACCGCTTCATCCTCTGGAATTTGATTATCGCTGCTCATAATTTAGCCTTACTAAATAATTCTGCTCTGGGATTAAAATCTGCTGTTGCTTTTGCAAACTCCTCTACTGCTTTCTTAGCTGCGCCATCAACTCGTTGTGGGACTCTGACATCAAGTGTGATCATTAAATCTCCACTTGTTGCTCCCTTTTTAACACCCCGGCCCTTAATTCTTAATGTCCGCCCAGATGGAGTACCAGGTGCAATTCTTACCGTTACTTCATCACCATCTAATGTTGGTACTGAAATATCCGCGCCTAATGTGGCTTCGGCAAAGGTAATTGGCAGGGTTAAATGAATATTCTCATCTTTTCTAGAAAATACTGGATGTGGTGTTACATGCACAATCACATAAAGATCTCCAGGACCTGCTGCCCCTGGGGCGCCTCGACCTTTAATTTTTATTTTTGCACCATCTTTAATACCGGCTGGAACTCTGGTTGTAATATTTGTGGGCGCAGAGCCTTGGGGTGATAATCTTAAATTTAACTCTGTGCCATAGATTGAATCTTTAAATGTAATTGAGGATTCAGTTTGTAAATCTGCGCCATGTCTAGATCTGCCGCCACCAAAGAGGGAGGAAAAAATATCTCCACCTGGACCAAATAAATCACCAAAATCACCAGCATTAAATTTAGCCCCACCAGCTCCATAGCCTGGTGGAATCCTGCCGGAGGTAAAAGCCTCTCTGGCTTCATCATATTCGCGCCGTTTTTTATCATCACTTAATATGTCATAAGCCTCAGAGACCGCTTTGAACCGATCCTCTAATTTTTTATCACCTTTGGTTTTATCTGGGTGTAATTCGCGAGCTAATTTTCGATACTGTTTTTTTATGGCAGCGGCATCGGAATTTTTAGTAACGCCAAGTATTTGGTAGTAATCCTTTTCGTATAAATCCTTAGCTGCCATCTGAGTTAACCCTTAAGCAGATACTTCTGGATCTGTTACTGCAACCCGAGCTGGTCTAATTACCCGATCTTTAAATTTATATCCTGGTTGTAATATTTTCGAAGCGGTTGGTTCACTTACCTCACTTGAGGTTTCATGAGTAAGTGCTTCATGAATCTCAGGATTGAAAGGAACTGGTGCCTCGGCAAATTTACTTAAACCCAATTTTTCAACTATGGAATTAATTCGATCTGCTACAGCTTTAAATCCACCAGTTAACTCACCATGTTGGGCAGCTCGATCTAGATCATCTAATACTGGGAGTAATTCAGAGATAACTGCAATAAATGCAAATTCAGTTGTTGATTGGCGATCGCGATCTACTCGCTTTCGGTAATTTGCATACTCTGCTTGTAATCGTTGTAGATCAGCGGTAAGTGTTGCAACCTCATCTACAACAGCGGTTGCTTCATTTAATACTTCATCAACTGCGTCAGAGAGTTCTTTCTCTGACGCAGCTAAATTTTCTTCGCTCATTATTTCTGTTCATCCACAACTTCAGCATCCTGCACACCATCATCAGCAGGTGTATCCCCGGCTGGTGCTTGTGCGGCATTTGCTGCATATAAAGCTGCACCTAGTTGTTGGCTGATTTCAGATACCTTTTCAGTTGCACTCTTAATTGCAGAAAGATCTTTTCCCTCTAGAGATTTCTTAAGATCTGCAATAGCACCCTCTAACTCAACTTTTTTAGCAGCGTTATCGCCATCGTTGAACTTGTCGGCATTATCTTTTAAGAATTTTTCTGTTTGGTAAACCAGTGAATCGCCAGAGTTTCTAACATCTGCCTCTTCTCTGCGTTGCTTATCCTCTTCAGCATGAGCCTCGGCATCCTTCATCATTTGCTCAATCTCTTCTTTAGAAAGCGCAGAGCCGCCTGTGATTGTCATGCTTTGTAATTTTCCAGTACCTAAATCTTTGGCAGA
>LIBD01000128.1 GCA_001437855.1 Actinobacteria bacterium BACL4 MAG-120820-bin23
TAATCGGCAAGAACTACAAAGTGAGCATTTTCAATCTCAACAAGTTCAAATGGTTGTTGGTACTTTGTATGTTCAAGATCTGTTCCCTTAAATGTGGCTATCACTTTTCGGTCTTCGCCTAGAACCGAGGCTAGATCAGAAGCCACCACTAATCTCTCAGTTTTGTCCTCGTTTGTTATTTCAATAACCTGATATTCAACTTTTGGATTAACCGCAACAGCTGTATTAGAAACTAAAGTCCAGGGCGTTGTAGTCCATATTAATAAACTGGCATTTAATTCTGCTAACTTTCCAGAAAGCGCAGGTAGGCGAACATAAACCGAAGGGTCCTTAATAGTTTCATACCCTTGAGCTAATTCATGATCAGATAAGCCAGTACCGCACCGTGGGCAATATGGCGCCACACGATGATCCTGAACTAACAAACCTTTTTTCCAGATTTGCTGCAACGACCACCAAACGCTCTCAATATATTCTGGCGACATAGTCCAATAAGCATCTTCAAAGTCAACCCAAAAACCCATGCGCCTTGTCATTTCAGTGAACTCGCCAACATGGCGCTGAACTGACTCCTTACATTTTTGATTAAAAGCCGCTACACCATATTTTTCAATATCTGATTTACCGGAGAATCCCAATTCTTTTTCCACTGCAATTTCAACTGGTAAACCGTGGCAATCCCAACCGGCCTTTCGAATTACCTGTTTGCCTTTCATTGTTTGAAAGCGTGGAAATAAATCCTTAAAAACTCTTGCTTCAATGTGATGAGTACCAGGCTTGCCATTTGCAGTTGGTGGACCTTCGTAAAAACTCCAGCGTTTTGCACCACTGCGATTCTCAACAGATTTTTCAAAAATTTGATTTTTTGACCAGAAATCTAAAATGCCCTTTTCCATTGAAGGGAGATCTATTTGCGCAGGCAGACTAATAATTTCGCGCTTTGGGCTCATACTCACCCTGCATTCTAACGCGGAGAATATGGTTTTCCAGAACTCCTTTTTATAAGCGGGGGTGGCGGTTGGTAATTAGATCAACCAAGCCATAATCTTTGCCCCTCCGGGGGGTATTGTGGCTATTCGCAAGTTATTTAAGAAGAGTGCATCAAAGAGCACAAAGTCAGCAAAGAAGAAGAGTAATAAGAGTCCAGCAAAAAAGGTAGCAAAGAAAGCACCGACTAAGAAAGCCTATTCAAGTAAAGCTGCAAAAAAGCCAGTAAAGAAAATTGCTAAGAGGTCTGCAAACATAGTAAAACCACAGTTGGCAAAAAAACCTCTTGGTAAAAAAGCTCCAGGAAAGCCATTTCCAGCAAAGCTACAAACATCTACATCTGGTTCTTCGACCACTATCTCGGTGACTTCAACAATTCCAAACACCAACGCATTACCAGTTGTTGAAGAGCGCAGATTAGTAATGCTTCCACCACCTAAGCCAGTAATTAAGTCTAAAAAAGCAGCAGCGCTTAAACCTATTAAGTCTGCACCTGCTCCACTTGTAGTTCAGGCTGAGGAGATTGCTTGGAATGCAACTGAATTGAAAAATATGAAGGCAGAGTTATCAAAAGATTTAGTTAGATTGCGTAAAGAATTAGAAATTGCCGAAGCCGAAATGGAAGATCTAGTTGAAGCAGCAGGCGTTGGTGCCGGAGATGACCAGGCGGACGCAGGAGCAAAAACTTTTGAGCGAGAGCATGAGATGTCTTTGGTTTATAACGCTAGAGACATGGTGGGGCAAACAGAAAGAGCACTAGAGAGAATTACTAACAAAAGTTATGGAAAGTGTGAGGAGTGCGGAAACTTTATTGGAAAGGCTAGATTGCAAGTTTTTCCAAGAGCAACACTATGTATGGTATGCAAACAAAAAGAGGAACGACGCTGAACTTAACTCAGCGCAAGTGGTTAGCGGCAACGGCCTTAATCATTTTTGCCTTGGACTACTCGTCAAAAGAGCTAGCGTTAAATGTTTTGGCAGATGGCCCAATAAAGGTTTTAGGTTCTTTCTTGCAACTAAAACTTGTATTTAATTCTGGTGCTGCCTTCAGCTTAGCCTCGAATGCGACAATATTGCTATCAACTTTTGCAATGATTGTTGCTGCTGCAATTTTTTACTACGGGCGAAAAGTAACATCTACTAAATGGGCTGTCGCATTAGGTTTAGCATTAGGTGGGATATTTGGGAACCTTTCTGATCGAATATTTCGAACACCAGGTGGTTTGAAAGGTGAAGTTGTTGATTGGATACAGCTTCCAAATTGGCCAATTTTTAATATTGCAGATATGTCAGTGGTGAGTGCAGCAATACTAATTACATACTTAAGTTGGAAAAATGTACCCTTTGTAAAGGATAAGGACCTTAAGTGAGTAATCGAGAGGTAAGAAATCTTTCTATCCCTGAAGGTCTAAACCAAGAGCGAATTGATGTGGCAATCTCAAGGTTGCTTGGCCTATCACGAAATGTAGTAGTGGGATTAATTGAATCTGGTGATATTTTAAAATCAGGGGAACCAGTTGGAAAATCAGACAAAGTTATGACCGGTGAATTAGTTGAGGTAAGACTTCCGGAAGTAAAAGGTGAACCA
>LIBD01000129.1 GCA_001437855.1 Actinobacteria bacterium BACL4 MAG-120820-bin23
CCATGATCTCGCCTTTGATAAAAAAGCTGTAGAAACTTGGCTACCAGTAGATCAATATGTGGGTGGGGTAACCCATGCCATCTTGCACCTTTTATACTCAAGATTTTTCACCAAAGTTTTAAATGATATGGGGCTATTAAATTTTAATGAACCATTTACTAGATTATTAAACCAAGGCATGGTGTTAATGGATGGCTCAGCGATGAGTAAGAGCCGGGGTAATTTAGTTAAATTATCGGAGGAGTTAGATAAGCATGGTGTGGATGCCATCAGAGTTTCATTAGTTTTTGCCGGCCCCCCTGAGGATGATGTGGATTGGGCAGATGTATCACCAGCTGGTTCATTAAAGTTTTTAAATCGTGCCTGGCGCATTAGCCAAGAGGTAACAAGTAAGCCTGGAGTTGATTTTAAAACTGGTAATTTAGAGTTACGCAAAGTAACCCATAAGACATTAGCTGATATTGAGTTAGCGGTTGAGTCCTTTAGATTTAATGTCACCATCGCAAGAATTATGGAGTTAGTCAATGCCACTAGAAAAGCAATTGACTCAGGATGTGGCGCGCAAGATCCTGCAGTGCGTGAGGCAGCAGAGGCGATTGCAATCTCACTCTCCTTAGTTGCCCCCTACACCGCTGAAGATATGTGGGAAAAATTAGGTCATAAACCTGCGATTGCAAATGCTGGCTGGCCAAAGATAGATCAATCTTTAATTGGCGCCGATAATGTAATTGCGATTTTGCAGATAAATGGCAAGATCAAAGATCGGATTGAGGTATCCCCAAATATCTCAAATGCGGAGTTAGAAAAGCTTGCCCGAGAAAATGCTGAGATTAAAGCCGCCTTAATTGGCCAAGATGTGAAGAAAGTAATAACTGTTTCACCTAAATTAGTAAATTTTGTAATCTAATTCCAAGCAATTTAAGTTAAAGTTAGACCATGAAATTACTCCTAGCAGCAATTGTTTTACTCACAACAATTACTCCAGCCCAAGCTGCAAGTTCAGGTGGCGGCTCAGGTGGCGGCTCAGCGCCAGCGCCAGCTCAAAAACCAGTATCGACAAATTTGCCCCTAACGTCGGATGAGGTAAAAAAACATAATTCAGCAAATGATTGCTGGAGCATTATTGATGGGGTTGTTTATGATTTAACTAATTGGGTAGGTTCACATCCAGGAGGATCTTCAAGAATTACTGCTATCTGTGGCAAAGATGGCACCTCAAACTTCCTTGGCCAACACAATAATTCAAACTCTGCTAAATCTAGACTTAAAGGATTTGAGTTAGGAAAATTAGAAGCTGTTGCTATACCTGCTACACCAACTCCAGCCACACCAGCCACCAAGCAGTTATCCGTATTTTTAAGCGAGGCAGATGCACTTATCAAGCAGAAAAACTTCACCGCAGCTCTTAACTTGCTAAAGCAAGCTAATAAAAGTTATGCAAATAACGCTGATATAAATAATTTACTAGGATTTAGTAGTAGAAATCTTAAGCAGTTTGCTGCCTCTGCTAAGTACTATAAAAAAGCTTTACGAATTAATCCAAATCATTTAGGGGCCTTAGAGTATCAAGGTGAGTTATTTTTACAAACTAAAAAAGTCCCGGCAGCAAAGAAGAATTTAGCAAAACTAAAAAAACTCTGTGGTGAAAATTGTGAAGAATATCTAGATTTAAAGAAAGCTATAGGCAGTAAGTAAAGTTGCTTTCGATCCTGCGCGCTTGTCATATTGGACCAACAAGTGCGGTTACTTTAATTTCATTTCTTCTAGCATCATCACTTTGGTGGGAGGGCCCAGCTCTTGTAATTGCATTTGGTATTTTTCTAGGACAACTATTAGTTGGTTTTACTAATGATTTATATGACTATCAAGATGATCTAAAACATAATCGCACTGATAAACCATTAGTTTCTGGCAAGATCACAACTGCTCAGCTTACTAGAGCGATAAAAATTGTTACCCCACTTGCGATCTTAGTTAATTTATTTGGCCCACTAGGAGTTAATGGCGGATTGATTTACTTACTAGGTGTTGGATTAGGTATTTCCTATAACTTTTACTTCAAATTCACTCTCCTTTCGCCATTGCCATATGCGTTGGCATTTGCTGCATTAGTGGCCGCCATTGTGGTGGCAACAGATCGCACGCCACCGCTTTGGTTATTAATCTCAGCTGCCTGCCTAGGGGTGGCAGCGCATTTTGCTAATGTAATTAAGGATATAAATGAGGATTTAAAATCTGAGATTATTGGTCTGCCCCAAAAATTGGGTAAGAAAACCTCTCGAGTAATAATCGCCATCCTATTAATTGGCACAACATTATTGCTCAATTCAGTTACTCCCAGCCCAGTGCTATTAAGTATTGGATTGGTAGGTGCTGGGATCACCATATTTGCTAGTGATAAATTAATTTTTAAAGTATTAATGATTGCAGTTATTGTGGATTTAATCTTGCTACTAAATGCCGCCGATTCCCAAATTGGCTCACTAGTAGTTTAATTAGATAGGCTTGATCCATGTGTGGCAGATATGCGCTCAATATCTCAGGGGATGATTTAGC
>LIBD01000130.1 GCA_001437855.1 Actinobacteria bacterium BACL4 MAG-120820-bin23
AAATACAAAAAATCATTAATGAGCTCAGATTTAGAGTATCAAACAGCCTTAAAGAGCATTCCACTTGGTGCTCACTCATCATTTCAATCCTTTGATCCGTATCCAATATCAATTGCATCAGCCAAGGGTGCTTGGATGACTGATGTTGATGGTCGAAAGATGCTTGATCTATCCATGGGATTTGGTTCGATGTTGGTTGGACACTTAAATCAAGAGGTTATGCACGAGATCGAGCAGATGCTCTCTGTAGGAACTTTATACACCGCACCATCTCCAATCTCTAGAGAAGCAGCCGAAAGGTTATGCAAGAGATTTGGTATTGATCAGATTCGATTTACTAACTCAGGAACTGAGTCCACTATGTATGCGGTAAGGACTGCTCGTGCCTACACAGGTAAAGAAGGAGTTGTAAAGGTTGAAGGTGGCTACCACGGCAGTGGAGATGCATTATCTGTTTCTACTAAACCATCATTAGATAAAGCTGGGCCAGCTGAAGCTCCAAACTCTGTGCCACTAAATGCAGTAGTACCAGGAGAGTCTTATGTTGTTCCTTACAACAATATCCAAGCGCTAGAAAAAGTCTTTAGTGAACATTCCTCAACAATTGCCTGCTTTATCGTTGAACCAGTTTTAGAAAATATTGGCATAGTTGTACCAGATGAAGGATATTTAGAGGCTGTAAGAGAGTTGTGCGATCAATATAAAATCGTTTTAATTTTTGATGAAGTCAAAACTGGTTTAACTGCTGGCCCTCAAGGAGCAGCTCAAAGACTTGGTGTAATTCCAGATTTAATCTGTCTTGCAAAATCTATTGGCGGTGGAATCCCACTTGCAGCATTTGGTGGCAAAACTGAATTTATGAAACCAGTTTCAGATGGTAGAGCTCCCCACCTGGGCACATTTAATGGGCATATATTGGCAATGGCAGCAGTAAAAGGTGTAGATAAAGTTTGTACACCCGAAGCATTAGGAAAAGCTGAGTCATTGAATATTCAGGCCCTAACTAAAATTAAGGAAATTATTGATGAGTATGAATTGCCTGCTCACACAGTTGGATTTGGTGTAAAAGGATGCGTAACTTGGTCAGATAAGCCAGTTCGTAATTATCGAGATTACAAAGCTACAGATTTTCAGATAGCCGAGTTAGCATTTTTATGGTCGCTAAATCATGGGATCATGACACCACCTGGATTAGATGAGCAGTGGTTAATTAGTTTGGCTCATGGCCAAGATGAAATTGATTTTATGGTTAATGATTTTAGGGAATTAGCAAAAACTCTTCGCGGTTAAGTTTAGGTATTTTGTGGAAATCCTAAATTAATTCCACCATGGCTAGGGTCTAGCCAGCGAGATGTAACAACTTTTCCTCTGGTGAAAAAGTGCACGCCCTCTGTACCGTGCGCATGAGAATCGCCAAACAGCGAGTTCTTCCAGCCGCCAAATGAAAAATAAGCCATTGGCACCGGAATTGGTACATTTATTCCAACCATTCCTACCTCAACCTCATTTTGAAAACGCCTAGCAGCCCCGCCATCATTGGTGAAAATTGCAGTTCCATTTCCATATTGATGATCATTCACAAGCTTTAGCGCCTCGTCATAACTTTTTACTCTAATCACACTCAAAACTGGCCCAAATATTTCTTCTAGATAAATACTCATATTGGGTTTAACTTGATCAAATAATGTTGGTCCTAACCAAAATCCATCACCATCTACCTTTACATCTCGGCCATCTACAACAACCTTTGCACCCTCTTTTTCGCCAGCGCTTATGTAAGCAGCTACCTTATCTCGGTGAACTTTGGTAACTAAAGGTCCCATATCAGCACCCTTTGTGCCATCACCTGTTTTAATTTTTACTGCTCGCTCTTTGATTTTTTCAATCAACTTATCTGCAATTGGTTCCACGGCCACAATTGCAGAAATTGCCATACATCTTTCACCAGCTGAACCAAAACCGGCATTAATGGCTGCATCTGCGGCTAATTCTAAATCAGCATCAGGTAAAACGATCATATGATTTTTTGCTCCACCTAATGCTTGAACACGCTTACCTGATTTAGTGCCATTTTCATAAACATATTTAGCAATTGGAGTTGACCCTACAAAAGAGATTGATTTAATTTTTGGATGATTAAGTAATGCATCCACTGCAACTTTATCGCCATGTAAGACATTGAACACACCATCAGGTAGGCCTGCATCTTTTAAAAGTTGTGCAATCAACATAATTGCACTTGGGTCTTTTTCTGATGGCTTAACAATTACAGTGTTACCACAAGCAATTGCAATTGGGAAAAACCACATTGGTACCATGGCTGGAAAATTAAATGGCGAGATTATGGCAACAGGACCAAGTGGTTGACGAATTGAGTAGACATCAACCCCAGTGGAAACCTCTTCTGAGAATCCACCTTTTAATAAATGTGGAATACCACAAGCAAATTCAACAACCTCTAAGCCACGAGTGATTTCGCCCTGAGCATCACTTAAAACTTTTCCGTGTTCTGCAGTAATT
>LIBD01000131.1 GCA_001437855.1 Actinobacteria bacterium BACL4 MAG-120820-bin23
GCTGCGCGATATCTGCGCTCTCCCATAATTAATTGATACTTACCATTTCCAATTGATCTAACAACTGGTGGTTGTAGTAATCCAACCTCTTTAATTGAAAGTGCTAATTCAGCTAATTGTTCTTCATCAAAAACTGTTCGGGGTTGTTTTGGATTTGGCAGGATTTGGTTTACATCTATTTCATTTCGATCTGCAACTACTTGACCAGTTGAAGTTTTAATATCTGATGGGATATTTGATTGTGGGATTAATGCATCTAATCCCCTACCTAAACCACCTTTGCGAGCGCTCATAAATTACGCACTTTCATTTCTAATACTCATCTTGGAGCCGCCTCGATTTGAAATCTCTCTAGCCACACTCATATATGCAATCGCACCAGGAGATGATGCGTCATAGGTCATAACTGTTTGGCCATATGAGGGGGCTTCAGAAACTCTTACCGCTCTTGGAATTGGAATGTTAATTAATTGTTCTGGAAAATGTTTTCTCACATTCTCCGCCACATCCCCAGCTAATCTAGTTCTGCTATCAAACATTGTTAAGACAATTGTGCTTAATACAATCTTTGGATTTAATCGCTTTTGAACCTCACCTAATGTTTCTAATAACAAAGATAGGCCCTCCAGTGAGTAGTACTCGCATTGAATTGGTACTAATACTTCATCAGCTGCAGTTAATGCATTAATAGTTAATAAGCCAAGGGAGGGTGGACAATCAATAAAAACATAATCAAATCTTTGACCTGCATTTTGTTTTAAGGTTAAAAAATTATTTAGCGCACTCTGTAATCTAAACTCTCTAGCAACGGTTGGTACTAATAAAATTTCAGCCCCGGCTAAATCTGAGTTTGCTGAAATAATCTCTAGATGGGGAAAATTTGCCACCTTTTGCACCACATTTGCCATTGGTAGATCATTAATTAATACCTCATATATGCCTTCAGTATTACTTCGATCAATTCCAAATGCGGTAGAGGCATTTCCTTGTGGATCTAAATCAATTACTAAAACCTTTAAGCCACCCATGGATAGGGCTGCTGCTAAATTGACCGCGGTAGTGGTTTTTCCGACCCCGCCTTTTTGGTTGGCAACGGTGAAGATCCGGGTTTTTAAGGGGGCCACCATCGGCTCTTTTAACCGGCGAATGCCCACAACCGGCTTTACCTGCTGGTTGGTTTCATGTGAAACATCATTTCCGCTCATGGGCGGAAGTTAAGCACCTTTCTTAACCTCAACCACTCTAGCCACCGGCAGATTGGGCAGATTTATCTGGTGCAGATGGGCGGTTGCCCCTTTTTTAAGCTTAGTTTTATCAATCTCCTCCTGGGCGCTCTCACCTTTGATCGCCAGCAAGCTGCCACCCTTTGGGATCATGTGCCAGCTGATTTGGATTAATTTTTCAAGCGGTGCCACTGCTCGGGAGGTGATGATCTCAAACTGCATTTTTACCGCCTCAGCCCTGCCCCGAACTACCTGGATTGGTAGCTTTAATTGATCTACTACCTCAAGTAGGAAATCCACCCGCCGCTGCAAAGGCTCCACCAGGGTTACCTTCAAATCTGGCCTTGCTAGGGCGATCACAATCCCAGGAAGCCCTGCGCCAGAGCCAATATCGACCACCCTTACCTCTTGCGGGATGATGGTGGTGATTGGAATACAGTTTGCAATATGGCGCTCCCAGATCCGATCAGCCTCCTTTGGGCCCACCAGGCCACGCTCAATTGCCACTGAAGCTAGCAGATTTGCGTATGAGGTGATCTCCGCCTGTTTGCCTGGAAAGTAGGCCAGGATTTCAGGGGTTGGTTTCACGTGAAACTACTCTGGTAGGACTACAACACAGCGATCTGGATCTTCACCTTCAGATTCGCTAGTTAATCCAATCTCTTGAATAGTGTCATGAACAACCTTTCGCTCAAAGGCATTCATTGGGCGAAGCTTTATCGCCTCCCCACTCTTCTTAACCTCTTTGGCGGTCTCTTTGGCAAGCTCGGCTAACTCAGCCTTTTTATCACTTCTAAAGCTGTCGATATCTAGCATCAATCTACTGCGCTCACCCAATGAGGTTTGAACCGCTAATCGGGTTAGCTCCTGCAGGGCATCTAATACCTCACCTCGGCCACCGACTAGGTGGTTTAACTTACCGCCAGCAATTGCTAACGCTGCTCGGTCATTTTCCACATCGATATCAATATCGCCATCAAGATCTGCAATATCAAGTAAGCCCTCTAGGTAATCAGCTGCTACATCTCCCTCTTCCTCTAATTGGGAGATCAAGCTCTTCTTATCCTTTACCTTCTCATCTACTGCCTCACTCATAACCCCTCCAAATTTTCTAGATCGTGCTATTTATACTGTTTGTTATATTTTGATAGTTTTTGTACTGATTTAACTAACGCCTTTTTTTCTTCTTTTTTGGTTGCTTACGTTGACCTTTTTGTTGCTCTTCAACAATTGTGGTGCCATCTATCTGGTTTGGATTTTCATCTGTTCC
>LIBD01000132.1 GCA_001437855.1 Actinobacteria bacterium BACL4 MAG-120820-bin23
GACTAGCTCTTTTACTTGTTCTTTAGAAAGTACTTGATGCTCATCATCTATTTCAGCAGAGATTCGGGTTAATTGAGGTTTGTTAGTTGCAAAGAGAAGGGATCCACCCTTGGCATAATCAATCTGCCATTTATTCAGGCTGGCAATTTGGCCAATCTCATCTATTGAGTTAATTAGTGAAGTACGTAACTGTTTGTAGCTATCTAACCCATGCTCCTTAATTAATCTTTTACTTGAGCTTGGATATTCAGCAGAGGCCCAGCCACCATTTCTACCACTTGCACCAAAGCCGACATACTCTTTTTCAAAAATCGCAATTTTCAGCGTTGGTTGTAATTGTTTTAAATGGTAGGCACTCCACAAACCACTAAAGCCAGCGCCAATAATCGAAATATCAAAGGAGGCATTTTTTGCAATAGCTAATCGATAGGTTATCTCTGATTTGCCTTGCCAGAGTGAGGTATTCATTTGCTTGATTATAAGCGAGGTTAAATTATTAATCTAAAGGTAAAAATGAGAGATTAAAAGTTAGTGGTGACCACTTTCAAGCTCTTTTACTTCAGTAGCAGTTGGTTTAGCAATGTTTTCGGCATTTGCAGCACTAAAGCGAGCTTGAAGTTTGGCTCTAATTCCTTTTGGATTTAATACACCCCTAGCATCCTCTTTCACCATTTCAATAGCAACTGGTTGCTCATGTTGGGTGAGTTTGTACTTCTGCTCAGGAGTTAACTCTTCATGGACCTCAACAAACTCACCATGTGGCAACATAACCAACCGGCCAGTCTCTCTGCCATGTAGTACTAGTTCACGGTCCTTACGTTGTAATGACAGACAGATTCGCTTTGTAATAACAAACGCCAGCGGCGGTAGCACAATTATGCCAATTCGAGTGAACCACATAATTTGATTGATAGTTAAATCAAAGTGGGTTGCGATTAGGTCATTTCCGCCATTAATTAGCGCAACGATCATGAAGGTAAGTGACATCGCACCTAGCGCGGTTCGATTTGGCACATTTCGTGGTCGATCTAATAGATGGTGCTCACGCTTATCTCCAGTTAGCCAGCTTTCAATAAATGGATACAGCGCCATACCGGTAAAAATAATTCCTGGAATTATTAATCCCGGCAGCAATATGTTCCACGAAACGGTGTAACCAAAGAGGTAGGTTTCAAGGGGAGGGGCCATGCGAACTAAACCATCAAGCCAACCCATATACCAATCTGGTTGCGAACCAGCTGTGACCTGCCCGGGGGTGTATGGACCGTATAACCAAAGTGGGTTAATCGAAGCCACCGCTCCTAAAAATGCGGTTACACCAAATACGATAAAAAAGAATCCGCCAGCTTTTGCCATATAGACCGGCATTAATGGATAGCCAACAACATTTTTCTCAGTTCTGCCAGGTCCTGGATATTGCGTGTGCTTCTGGTACCAGACCAACATTAAGTGAATAGTAATTAATGCTAAAAATATTCCTGGGATAAGTAGTACGTGAACAATATAAATTCTTGGGATAAATACCTCACCCGGGAATGCACCACCAAAGGCGAAGAATGACAGATATGTACCAACTACTGGAATAGATTGAATAATTGCATGCGCAATTCTCACCCCAGTTCCACTTAAAAGATCATCAGGTAGAGAGTAGCCAAGGAAGCCTTCAACAATTGCTAGAGTTAAAAGTCCGATTCCAAGTAGCCAGTTAAATTCTCTCGGCTTTCTAAAGGCGCCAGTGAAAAATACCCGAAGTAGGTGAACTACAATCGCTGCCATAAATATTAAAGCTGCCCAGTGATGAATTTGGCGCATTAATAAGCCACCGCGAACATCAAAGGAAATATGCAGGGCAGAGGCGTATGCCGCGCTCATCTCAACATCTTTTAATGGCTGATAACTTCCTTCATATGTCACATGTCGCATCGAAGGATCAAACCAAAATGATAAGAATGTGCCAGAGAGTAATAAAATTATAAATGAATAGAGTGCAATCTCACCTAACATAAATGACCAGTGATCTGGGAATACTTTATTTAAATTCTTTTTCATCCATGCGGCAGCACCAGTTCGCTCATCAACGTAGTTAGCTACATTGCCAGCAACTCGCTCACGTGCGGTCATAATTTCCTCTCCCAGAAACTAGGTCCAACAGCCTCAGTAAATGGCTGCTTGGCAACTAGATAACCATCAGCATCCACGGTAATGGCTAATTGTGGCAGAGGACGAGCAGAGGGACCAAAGATAACCTTTGCCGCCCGCGTCACATCAAAGGTTGATTGGTGGCATGGGCAGAGTAAATGTTTAGTAGTTTGTTCATACAACGCCACCGCACATCCCATATGGGAGCAAATCTTAGAAAATGCAATGATGCCCTCATAGGTCCAAGAAAGTCGCTCAGCATCTAATTGAAACTCAACTGGCCGTAATCTAATTAATAACACCGCATCTTTTGCAATATCTTCAAGTGTGCGCTTTTTACCAGG
>LIBD01000133.1 GCA_001437855.1 Actinobacteria bacterium BACL4 MAG-120820-bin23
TAACTAGAGCACTCTTATTAACTATAAATGGTGTGGCAGCAGGTCTTAGAAATACTGGTTGAGTCAAAGATGAAAAGATTTTTAAGATAAAAAAATTAAGCTCCCAAATTACTGATAAGGTGCTAAGCACTGAGGCAAACTCTCGTGCCTGCGAAATCACGGGACTGGTGTCGGCAGATGTTGTGTATTAACCGGTTTCGATATCTTGATATGCCATAGTATTTAGCCATGACGAGGGGGTCCTAAAGATGTCAGGTCGATTAAGTGGCAAGACCGCATTGGTTACCGGTGCTGGGTCGGGAATCGGCAAGGCTGTGAGTCAGCGTTTTTGTCGCGAGGGTGCGCGCGTGGTTTTCACCGATATCCAACTAGAAGCAGCACGTGAGTCTCAACGAGGTGTTGCAGGTGAAACCTTGGCACTACAGATGGATGTCTCCCAGGCCAGCAGCTGTGAAATGGCATTTATGCAGGCCATTGAGGCTGGATTCCGGCCAGATGTTGTAGTTGCGAATGCAGGAATCCAACTCTTTGGAAAAGATGCAAAGATCGCAGATCTAGATCTTGAGGTGTGGAATCAGACCATTTCCGTTAATTTGACCGGAACCTTCTTGACCTTGAAGTATGCAATCCGAGCAATGCAGGAGGCGGGCGGCTCCATTATTGTGACCGGTTCGTTAACTGCTTTAGGCGGAGAGTTTTCTGATTTCAGCGCATACGCCACTTCAAAGGGCGGGATTCACTCACTCGCCATGGCTGCAGCAGGTGGTTATGCAGCCGCAGGGATTAGGGTAAATACAGTTATTCCTGGATACATCGAGACCCCCTTGGTCAAATCGGTCATCGATGATCCCCAGGCACGAGGTGCAATTATTGAACGAATTCCAATGCGCCGAGCGGGTACAGCTGAAGATTTAGAGGGAGTGATGCTTTTTCTTGCAAGTGAAGAATCGCGATACGCCACCGGAGGTTTCTTTGTAGTAGATGGAGGGCTTTGGACGATTTGAGTGTCAAAGTAAGAAGGAGGTTGGCATGAAAATTGCTGACCAAAAAAATCTTGCAGACTATTTTCTTCCAAACATTTCGAGAGCACCCTGGAGAGCTGGACGAGATTTTGCATACTCAGCCAGTGGAATACCAGCGATCGCTGCTTCCCAAGCCTCATTAATACTTCTAAGACCTGCAACCGGACCAGCCGGGTGCGCCATTATTCCGCCACCACATACATACAAAATATCTGCTGAACCAAGTGCGGCATAAGTTTCAGGAGCTTGGAGTGCAGTTTGCGCGGAGGCGAAAACAGGAACCGCCACGGGAGCTGATCCCAAGGGACTTAGTATCGCGCGCGCATTGCGGATAACTGATTCATTAGGTTCCCAAAACTTATTGTGCAAGCCATTCACATGTAGGTGGTCTGCACCTGCCAGACGCCATATCTTCTGCCAAAACAAATAAGAGTAGCCCAGCATTGGATCGCGAGTGAGCGCACCCCAACCATTTCGATGTGCATGAATCGGTAAGGATGTGTGCGATCTGACGACATCGAGTCCGCTAAGCCCTATATGGTTTGCGCTAACCATCACACATGTTCCACCTGACTTTTCAACTAGGTCGATATTCCGACGCATCTGATCAACATTATCGGTGACATTTGCGGCGTACATGACCATTCGGCCACTACTCTCTGCAACCCGGTGAAGCTGACCAATTACACTTTCAAAACGCTTAGCAAATGGTGAGTGCGGCGGATTTGCCATCAACTCATCATCCTTAATGAAATCAATTCCGGCTTCAGCAAGTGAGAACGCCAATTCACCGGTGGCTTCCGGAGTAAGACCAACGGAGGGCTTAATAATTGTTCCCACCATAGGTCTTTCTGCCACCGACATAAGCTTTCGAGTGCCGGGAACTCCAAATCTTGTACCAGCTTGGCGATCAATGTAGCTGGTCGGGAAATCAACATCCTCTAATCGAATCCCGGAGAATTGATTCAACTCAAAAAGATTTCCAGCAACTGTAGCCATCAGATTTGGTAGGGCGTATCCAAAATTTTGAACTGGAAATGCAACTTTGATCCTTCCCCGATTAAAGGATCCACTTGCAGGCACAGATCCTAAGAGGGCAGGGCTATGCGATGAATCAAGTGGCTCCACCTGCACAACACGACCAGCATGTTTCTGATGAATCTCAGCCGTTTCGCCAGGAATCTGAATAAATGTCCCCGTAGATTGCTCTCCGGCTAGAGCTTCAGCAGCCCATTTCAGTGACCCAGGAGTTTCAATTGTGTAGGTGGCAACTACCTCTTCCCTTACCTCAGAGGATGAGCCAGTATTTTGTTTACTCATTTGCATCCAATCGAATAATGGTATGAGCGGGTACTAACAATGGCGCACTTCCTGGCCAGCCTTGAAGAGAAATGTTTGCTGCACTCGCTGATGAATTGATAACTAGAC
>LIBD01000134.1 GCA_001437855.1 Actinobacteria bacterium BACL4 MAG-120820-bin23
GAGTGGATTAGTGCCCTTTGGAACTTTTGGCGAAGGCGCATCTTTAAGCCTTCGAGAGAAAGAGAGGATTACTCTTGATCTGTTAGAGATTAAAAAGGATAAGTCTCTAATCCCTACTTTGATCTGCAATAGTCTTGGAGAAGTTGAGGAATTTCTAAGTTTTGCTCAGGACCTTCCATTAGAGGGCATCATGGTTATACCGCCAAGCTATTTCAAAAATGTAAGCGATCAAAGCCTAAAAGATTTTTATCAGAGGGTTACAGATCAATCAAGTCACCAGATCATCGCTTACAATATCCCTGCTTGCTCTTTACCGATAAGCGCAGAGATTACTTCAAGTGTTCCAGTTTGGGGTGTAAAAGACTCAAGTGGGAATATCGAGTCAGCAAAGCGCTATCTAAACCATGATGTCAAGGTTCTCATTGGCAGCGATGCACTTTTAACTCAAGCGTTAGAAATAGGTGCTAGCGGTGGAATCTGTGGAATTGCGAACTTTTTTCCTCAACAAATGAAGCAAGTCTATGATGATTGGAATTTGGGCAAGAAATCTGAAGCAGATGCGCTCTTAAATTCCCTCATGGCGATAGTTGCACCATTGCTAGGCTCAGTTTCTGGATTTGGTGAAGCCATTGGAACACTTAAGACATTTGCAAAGTCAGTAATTCCTACTGATCTTGGAGATATGAGACTTCCCGTTGAAACTCTGAAACCGTCCTTATCTGATGTGAATGAATCTATAAGGCTTTTGAAGGAAGTAATTAAGTAAATCGGGTATGAGGAATTTTCTAGGATTTTTACAAAGTGCCTTGCGTAATTCGCGCAGTATCCCAATAACTGCTTGGACCGCCGGGCACCCATGGCAAATCTCAATAGCTCGCGTTTTGATCCTATATTTTGGATTGTTTCTTCTAGGCGTAGGGGGAGCAATTGTGGTTCAGTCAGGGTTAGGAAATGCTCCCTGGACCGTATTCGCGCAAGGTATTTCGGCTCAATCTGGTATGTCTCTTGGTTGGTCTTTCTTCTTAGTTAGTTGCGCAGTATTGCTGCTTTGGATACCTCTGCGACTTAAGCCTGGATTTGGGACCCTATCTAATGCAATTGTTTTTGCCATCACACTGCAGAAAACTCTGGAGATAATTACTCCTCCAGACAATTTCTTTCTGGCTTTAACTTTTGTTCTAGTGGGGATAATTCTTGTTGGCGCCGGTACTGCAATTTATGTTACTTGTGGTCTCGGTGGTGGGCCACGTGACGGTTTAATGATTGGGTTGGTTCAGAATACAAACTGGCGTGTGGCTTACATAAGAACTGGGATTGAAGGGAGCGTTTTGATTCTTGGCTTCTTGCTAGGTGGAAAAGTTGGTTTGGGGACTGTGATATCTGTCTTTTTAGTTGGCTCATCGGTGGCAATTTGGTTAAGTATTGTCGGAAAACTTGCACCACCTTCGGGTCGGCAGTTTTTTCAACCAGAGTTTTAATCATTAGGAAATTCTAAATAAACGTTTAAGTCCCCAGGTTGTCACTAAAAACATCGCCTCTCTAACAATTTTCTTTGACATCTTGCTCACGCCATTTTTGCGCTCTCTAAATGTGATTGGAACTTCAATTATTTTTCCACCAAGTTTATGAACAGCCCGCGTCATCTCTATCTGAAATGAATAGCCATCACTTTTAATTGATTGAAAATCGAGCCTTCTAAGCATTGCTGCGGAATAAATACGAAACCCAGCAGTTGAGTCTTTCACTCCAAGGCCCAACATAGCTCGAACATAGAGATTTGCTCCTCTTGATAGCAGCTCTCGTCCCTTCGACCAATTCTCAGTTCTGCCGCCAGATATCCATCTACTTCCTATAACTAGATCTGTCATAGGTTGTGATTTTTTTTCATCAATCATGGTCTTTAAATCTCGCACCCTATGAGATAGATCAGCATCCATCTCAATTAGCTCTTCATATCCTCGCTCTAGCCCCCAAGCAAAACCCAAGCGATAAGCACTCCCAAGGCCTAATTTCGTTTTTCGCTCCAAGAGATGGAGTGTGGGAAATTCTTGCTGTAGCTCTCTAATCGCATCTCCGGTTTTATCAGGGGATCCATCATCAACTACTAGGACATCAGAGTTTGGAATATGTTTAAAGATACGCCTAATTAGTAAAGGAGCATTAGTCAACTCGTTATAGGTAGGAACAATTATTAATCTAGTTCGCATCGCTGCGTCGTCTAAAGGTTACAAACTTCATTATAAAGAAACTAATCGGAGCGGTAATGAGCGCGCTACCAACCTTTGCAAAGGCAGGTTCTAGACCAGAGTTGACCAAGGTGGTCACAAGCGTTGTTCCTAGAAATAGAAAAATGAAGAAAAAGGTTAGGTATATCAATGTTGACTGCTTATGCTCCCTATC
>LIBD01000135.1 GCA_001437855.1 Actinobacteria bacterium BACL4 MAG-120820-bin23
CAACCTTTTGTTGCGCCTTAACAATGCGCGAAGCTGAGATTAGCTCCATCGCCTTGGTTATCTTCTTAGTCGCCTTTACCGACCGCATACGGCGGCGGTAAATACGAAGTTGGGCACCCATGGTTTTGTCTCTCTCTACTTATCTCTTTATTGAAGGAACTTGTCTAGTGATTTGCTCATTATCTACATCATCTAGTGCATCAGCTTTTTTCTCATTAACAGCAGGTGCAACTGATGATTTAAATTGAGTTTTAAATGTTGTAATCGCCTCTTCTAGGGAAGCAACTGTGTCATCAGTTAACTCTCTAGTTGCTGAAATTACCTCAAAGATTTGTTTGCGCTCTCGGGCAATAAAATCTAAGAACTCAGTTTCAAACCTGCGGATATCGGCAACTGGAATTGAATCCATCTTGCCAGTAGTTCCAGCCCAGATTGAGGCTACTTGGCGCTCTACTGAGAATGGTGAGTACTGACCTTGCTTTAGTAATTCAACCATTCGAGCACCACGCTCTAATTGCGCCTTTGAAGCTGCATCAAGATCTGAACCAAAAGCTGCGAAAGCTTCCAACTCACGATATTGCGCAAGATCAAGACGTAGGCGTCCGGCAATCTTCTTAATCGCCTTGGTTTGTGCAGATCCACCAACACGAGAAACTGAGATACCTACGTTAATCGCTGGGCGAACGCCTGCGTTAAACAAATCAGTCTCCAAAAAGCACTGACCATCGGTAATCGAGATTACGTTTGTTGGAATAAATGCTGATACGTCATTACCTTTTGTTTCAATAATTGGTAGTCCTGTCATTGAACCACCACCTAACTCATCAGATAATTTTGCACATCGCTCTAATAGACGTGAGTGTAAATAGAAAACATCTCCAGGATATGCCTCGCGACCTGGTGGGCGCCTTAGGGGGGGCCTTAGAATAGCGATACGGAACGATAAGCCTCAGCTTGTTTTGATAGATCATCAAAAATAATTAATACATGTTGGCCCTTATACATCCAGTGTTGACCAATTGATGAGCCGGTATATGGTGCTAAGTATTTAAAGCCAGCAGGATCTGAGGCAGGGGCGGCCACAATTGTGGTGTAAGCCATTGCACCAGCGTCTTCTAGCGCTCCCTTAACAGATGCAATAGTTGATCCCTTTTGACCAATTGCCACATAAATACATTTAACCTGCTTCTTTGGATCTCCACTCTTCCAGTTCTCTAACTGGTTAATAATTGTGTCAACTGCAATTGCAGTCTTACCAGTTTGGCGATCACCAATAATCAACTGACGCTGACCGCGGCCGATTGCAGTCATTGAGTCAATTGCTTTAATACCAGTTTGCATTGGTTCCTTAACTGGTTGGCGTTGAACTACAGATGGTGCTTGAATTTCAAGTGCTCTAGTAGTTTCAGCTTTAATCTCACCTTTACCATCAATTGGTCGACCGAGTGCATCAACAACTCGACCAAGGAAGCCATCACCAACTGGAACAGAGAGAATTTCTCCAGTCCGGCGAACAGTTGTTCCTTCTTCAATTCCGGTGAACTCACCTAAAATAACCACACCGATCTCGCGAACATCTAAGTTCAAAGCAAGTCCTAGTGTGCCGTTTTCAAATTTTAGTAACTCATTGGTCATAGTTGATGGCAAACCTTCAACACGTGCAATGCCATCACCTGCTTGGGTAACGCTACCAATTTCATCCTTGGCTGCTGCTCCTGGCTTGTATGCAGCGACATGTTTTGCCAGTGCATCCCGAATCTCATTCGGGCTGATCTTTACTTCGGCCATCTTCTCTCTCTTCTCTCTTTAAATAACAGGCGCTTTTTAACACCTGTTAAAACTAGCTTACGAGCGCTCTGCTCGCTTCTGCTAAACGATTGACAACTGTGCCATCAATAACATCATCGGCGTATCTGATTGAGATTCCACCTAAAACTTTTGGATCTATTTCGATATTTACATGCACTTCTCTACCCATTTGCTTAGTTAAGGCTGCAATAAGTGAGGAAGTTTGGCTATCAGTTAATGCAATTGCAGTTTTAACATGAGCAACCAAACGATTTCTACTATTTGAAACATAATGTGAGTAGGTGGCAAGTGTTGCATCAATAGAGCGGCCACGGCGAAGCACAACTACCCGCTTTAACAGATTAATGGTGGGTAATGAATATTTACCATTTACTACCGATTCAAGTAGAGAGACCTTGTTGGCATCAGTATCAGATGCTGTGTTCAAGGCTTGGCGAAACTCTGGATTAGCAATTAAAACTCGCGCAAAATCAAATAATTGATTCTCCAGCTTTTCTAACTCACCACTCTTATCAGCGGCCGCACTAGCAGACTCCACTGCTAAATTCTCAATAGCATCAGCAATCTCAGCTGGGTTAGACCATCTAAG
>LIBD01000136.1 GCA_001437855.1 Actinobacteria bacterium BACL4 MAG-120820-bin23
CCCAGCAATCTTGACAATGTTCAAATAGCCACGCATAATCTGAGCAGTGTAAAGATAAGGGAGAAAATTCATGTTTGAGAAGCTAGGCAACTTTGTGGCAAAGCGGCGTAAAGGCGTTTTCATATTATTTATTATTGGAATTCTGGTCTCGGGTGGCCTTGGTTCCCAAGCCTTCTCCCGTTTTGATAGCGGCGGCTATAGCGATCCGTCGAGTGACTCAGCCAAAGTTGCAGAGTATCTACAAGATACTTTCGATGTACGGAACCCCTCCATTGTTATGGCCGTGCATACCAAGGGCGGGTCCATAAATGACCCAGACGTCGTAACTTCCGCTGAAGAGCTTGAGTCACAAATTCGTAATGACTCAAATACTGACAAGGTAATCTCCTACTGGTCTTCAGGCAACTCCCCCTTCCTGAAGAGCAAGGATGGAACCTCTGGCTTGATGTTTGTTTACTTAAAAACAACCGATTTTACGGAAACTGACAAACTCGGCGGCCAGTACCAAGAGAAATATAATGGCACTTACAAGAACCTTGACGTCTATGTCTCAGGTGAAGCTGTATTTGCAAATGCAATCAATGGAAACATCCAAGAAGATCTCAAGGTCGCTGAATTCATTTCGATTCCTCTGACTTTCCTACTTCTGTTATTAGTTTTTGGTGCACTTGTTGCATCTGCTATGCCACTTGTCATCGGAGTCACAGCAATTATCGGAACCTTCTTTGTAATGTATCTGCTGACCCTGTTTACCGATGTCAGCATTTTCGTTCTGAATCTCACAACAGGACTTGGTCTTGGACTTGGTATTGACTATGCATTGTTGATCGTGAATAGATTCCGAGAAGAGCTGGCTAAAGGATTGAGTAAGGAGTCTGCAATTGTTAACACTATGAAAACTGCTGGAAAAACAGTTTTCTATTCTGGTTTAACTGTTGTAGTTACCTTGATTTCATTGATGTTCTTCCCGCTAAACTTCTTAAAATCCATGGGGTACGCCGGTGCCTCGGTTGTAGCCCTTGCAGTTTTTGGCGCACTAATCCCACTTCCAGCTCTTTTAGTCATGCTGGGTGAGAAGGTTAATAAGGGTCGTGTAAGACGGGGCGCATTAATTCAACGAGAAGATGGACGATGGGCACAAGTAGCCCGTTTTGTGATGCGCAAGCCGATTACAGTTGTCGCTGCATCACTTGCAATTCTCTTCTTCTTTATCTCCCCTATTGGAAATGCGAAGTTCGGCCAAGTAGACACTGATCAACTCCCTGCTACTGATCGTGCTTACATCTCTTCACAATTTATTGCTGAGCAGTTTCCAGGAGAAGAAGGAAACCCAATTGAGATTATCTTCCCCAATGGCAGCTCTCAACCAGCTGAAATATCGGCTTTCACAAATCAACTTTCATCTGTAGTAGGAATTGCACGTGTAGGTGCGCCTCAAGTAGTCGGCAATGCTGTGCGTGTTGAGGCAGTTCAATTGATGAAGCCACGTACTCCAGCAAGTGAAGCGTTGATCGAAGAAATCAGAGCCCTTCCTTCACCAGATGGAATGCTCGTAGGTGGTGTGGCTGCTGACTATGCCGATACGCAAGGAGCTATTGCTGACACGTTACCAATTGTCTTTGGCTGGGTCGTACTAATAGTTCTTTTACTGCTATTTGCCTTTACTGGGTCACTGATACTTCCTATTAAGGCAATTCTCCTCAACTTCCTCTCACTTGCCGCAACCATTGGTGTCTTGTGGTGGGTTTTTGGTGAGGGAAATCTTCAATCAGTAGTTGGTGACTTCATTGTGACTGGAATTATCGATACGAACATGATGGTGCTGGTTGCCATCGTGGCCTTTGGATTGTCAATGGACTACGAGGTATTCCTTCTTTCTCGCATTAAAGAAGAACATGATGCTGGTAGATCCAATACAGAGTCAGTTGCTATTGGTCTTCAAAAGTCTGCGCGAATTATTACGGCAGCTGCCTTTATCCTGGCCATTGTCTTTGCTGCCTTTGTGACAAGTGGAGTTACTGCAATTAAGTTATTGGGATTCGGTGTGGCTTTTGCAATCCTGCTGGACGCAACTTTGATTAGAGCTCTTTTAGTCCCTGCACTTATGCGTCTCTTTGGTGAGCGCAACTGGTGGGCCCCAAAGGCACTTAAGCGATTCCAGATTAATCATTAGTTGCTGATCTGGAGGTTCAACCTCCAGGATTTTGGGAGAAGACTCGTTGTAGATCGTCACCAAAATCTTCCCGACTTTTCTGCCCGATTGCCCGATTTATTTGCCCGTAATTCTTTGTAATTCTGCGATAGGTAATGTCACAAATTGTTTCAAATAAATCAGGAAGGTGAGCGCAGTTTCAACCTGCGCCCACCTAATTGGAAGAAGAGTCGCCCTATAAGCC
>LIBD01000137.1 GCA_001437855.1 Actinobacteria bacterium BACL4 MAG-120820-bin23
TCTTCTACAGTTAAAGCACCATTTCTAGCTTTACGCACTACATCTTCATAGGCTGACCAGAATTGAGCAAAATCTAATTCTTCACAACCTTTGATCGAGGGAACTAATAATTGTCTTGACCCATCTGCTTTAGCTAAGTCGATGGCAATCCCTAGGTTTATATGTTCAGGATGACCAATTGCAGGTTTACCATCTAATTCGGTAAAGAATGAGTTCATCTCTGGCATGGCTCTAATTGCTTTAATCATTGCGTAACCAATTAAGTGAGTGAATGAAACTTTTCCACCACGACCACGCTTTAGGTGATTATTAATTACAGTTCTATTGTCGATCATTAATTTAGCTGGAACTACACGAACACTTGTTGCAGTTGGAACTGCAAGAGAGCCTTCCATTGACTGTACAACACGAGCTCCAACTCCTCGTATTGGTTCCACTGTTGATGCGCCAGGTGTTATAAGCGTTGGAATTGGTTTCATAACTGGGTCTGCTGGTTTGAAAGAAGTTTTAGATGTTTTCTCTGGTAGATCTATTTTTTTAATTTCTGGTTGGCTTGCTTTAACTGGAGCTTCAACAATTGCTGCGGGCGCAGTTACCGCCTCTATTACTACTTGTGCTTGCTGCGATTTAGGAATCGGAGGAGTCCCTGGCTTTGGAGAATTAGATATAGGTGCATTATTAATTGATTGCGTACCTTTAAAATCTGAAAAAAAGTCCCACCAAGCTTTATCAACTGAGGATGGATCGCTTTGGTAGCGTTCATACATCTCTTGGACAAGCCACTCATTTGGACCAAATGAACCACCAAAGTGGTTAGCGGGCGTATTAGCTCCTGCTTGGCTCACCTATTTAACTCCTCATTTAGCTATCTTGAGTTTTATTGTTACAGGTTAATCTTAACTGCCAGAGCGAGGTGATGTAGCCCGTCTTAGGCATAAGGGTTTAGTGAAAGTGGGCATTCGCACAGGTAAAGGGCTAGCAGTAGACCTTAAAAAGTGGCAAAGATAGCCCCATGAATCCAAATATGAAGTGGGCGATAGTTACTGGTGGATCTCGGGGGCTTGGATATGAAACTGCCAAAGCTCTCATCTTGGCTGGATTTTTTGTTTACATAATTGGTAAAGATGAAGAGCGTGCCCAACAAAGTGCCAAGGTACTTGGTTGTAAGTATCGAGCAGTTGATGTGGCAGATAGTGAAAAATTTCGACAAGTTTTAAAAGAGATAAATCTAGATGCAGTAACTAATGGATTAGGCATACTCGATGTTTTGATTTTAGCTCACGGAGTTATGAGCGAAAAAATGTCTAAAACTTTAAGGACAGATGATGCCGAATGGCGCCGTACGTTGTCTATAAATTTGGATGCTGTTTTTACCGCAGTCAATGAGTTAGCTCCTGCTATGACTGAGGCTAGAACAGGTAGAGTTGTGATTTATTCTGCTTGTTTAGGAAGAATGTCAGGACCTGGAACTCATGGAGGACTTGCACCATATCGAATTAGCAAAGCAGGTGTTAATGCTTTTGTTAAAAATCTTTCCTATGAAACTGGTTTAGGAGCGAGAGGATTTTTAGTTGATGCTATTTGTCCAGGACATTGTCGAACCGATATGGGCGGACCAGATGCGCCTAGGAGTGCACAAGAGGGCGCTGAAACTGCAATCTGGTTAGCCACAAGAGAGTTTGATCCCACAAAAGATAAAACTGGTTTACTTTGGGAAGATCGTCAAATAGTTGATTGGTAATTACTCTTTATAGCCAAGGGCAGCAGAGATAATTGTTATTAAAGATAGAAACAGCAATGGCACTCCAACAATTAAAAAGTTTCCAGTAATCATGTAGTAAGAGACACCAAGTGCAATTAAGTTAGCTAAAACTGCTGGTGCTCGACCGAAAGAGCGAGCTTTCTGAAAACCAATTGCACACCCCCAGAGCCCTGCAGCACCCAGAGCCCCAAACACTATTTCAGCCGATAAGGCCGCAGGTACGCTCACGGTTGAAATGAGTGGTGCCACTAAAAGATAAATTACTATTCCTAACAGGAGCAAGGATTCAAATTTCAACAGCACAATCGCTCTTTTTCTACTACTTTCTAAAGAAAAAAATCTTTTCATATTCACACTTAAATACTACCCTTTCTTGTCATAATGAATAATTATTTAGATCAAGTCCGAGAAGTATTTTTCATCAATAATGGGGAAACAGACCTATTAACTGGCTCAAGTGCACCTAATTTATTTAATCAATTAGTTAAAAGAGATATTCAACTTGCCGGCAGAAATAATGCTCAACTAAGTATCATTTCGTTGAGTGCTTGTTTAGATAGATTTGTACTAG
>LIBD01000138.1 GCA_001437855.1 Actinobacteria bacterium BACL4 MAG-120820-bin23
TTTATCTCTCAAGTATGAGTTTAGGGTCTACTTTTTAAGTTAATTGACCCCCTAATCTTTACGGTGTGAGCACTAAAGAGTATGACTTAAAAAAACTTGCAACGATTTTTACTGCTGCCTTAGCCTCTGATTGTTTAGATCATATGAATCTTCGCAATCAAGTTTTAAAATCAGATATCGAAATGATTTCAGGTGAAGGTGTCATGTTGGGGTATGCCTTTCCCGTAAGAGTTGAAGCAGTTTTTGCCGCCCCGGATGTGCCATATGTTGGTTTGCTTAAAGCATTAGATGCAGTTGGCAAAGATCAAGTTTATGTCACACCATCTAATCGAAATAATGGCGGAAATCATCCAGCAGCATTTTGGGGTGAATTGCTCTCAACTGCATGTAAACATAAAGGGGTGGCTGGTGCGTTAACTGATGGTCCAGTTAGAGATACCACTCGTATGCAATCTCTTGGTTTTAAAGTATTTGGCGTGCAAACTTCGCCGTTGGATATTAATTCTAGATATGAAGTTGTTGAACACAATGTGCCAGCTGAAATTGATGGTGTCGTAATTAATCCAGGTGATCTAATTGTTGGCGATGTTGATGGCGTGGTGATTGTGCCCAAGAATGCAATTGCTGAAGTAATTGCCAGAGTTGAGGAAAAAAACTCTGGTGAAAATTTATTTAGAAATGCGGTCAGAGATGGCATGCCACCAAGTCAGGCCTTTGCTAAATATGGAGTGTTATAAATGAAACCAATTGTTCAAGTTTCGCTTGATCTAATTGATATGGATGAAGCGCTAGCCATGGCGCACACCGCACTTCGTGCTGGGGTTGATTGGTTAGAGGCTGGGACACCATTTATCTTGGCTGAGGGATTACATGGTGTAAAAGCATTACGAAAAGAGTTTCCAAATACGCCAGTAGTGGCAGATTTAAAAACAATGGATGGTGGTTACTTAGAGGCTGAGATGATGGCTAAAGCAGGAGCTACTCATGTTGTTGTGATGGCAAGATCTCACCCAGAAACAATTAAATGTGTGGTTCAAGCTGCAAAAGATTATGGCATCACGGTAATGGGTGACAATCTTGGTTGTGAAGATATGGTCAAAGGGGCTCAGTTATTGGAAGATCTTGGTTGCCAAATGATTATTCACCATATTGGTTATGACGAACGCCGAGGAATTGCTGCAAGTGGAAAGAAAGCGCCAAATCCGTTAGATCAATTAAAGCAAGTTGTTGATGCAGTTTCAGTTCCAGTACAAGCAGTTGGTGGGTTATCCCTTGAACAGGCAATTGCTTGTCCATCTTATGGAGCTCCCTTGGTGGTAATCGGAGCACCACTTGCGATAGATGCTGATTCATTTTCAAAAGGTGCCGGTGATGTAGAAGAGGTGTTGCGCAAAATTTGCGAAAAGGTTCATGCTTATGGCGATATCCCAATTACACCGCGGATTAATTAATAAGGTAGGCGAAAGGTAAATATGAAATCTCTTGCGGTAGTTAATTACTCCTCAAAACCTATGAGTGTTGAGTTACAAGAGGTTGACCGGCCGATCGCTGGCGATGATGATGTAATTTTGCAAGTTGAAGCGGTAAGTGTTTGTGGCAGTGATCTACATCAATGGCATGGCACAAACTCTTGGGCGGTTAATTATCCCGTTGTTTTAGGACATGAATTTTGTGGCGTAATAGTTGAACTTGGTAAAAATGTAGCGGCTTCGGGTAATTGGCAGATGGGCCAAAAGGTTGTAACTGAAACAGCTGCAGTAGTAGATATAACATCGCCACTTTCTAGAGTTGGTAAATACAACTTAGATCCAGGTCGAAAGGGATTTGGCTATGGTGTTAATGGCGGCATGACTAGATATGCCAAGGTTGCCGCTCGCCTGCTTCATAAAATTCCAGAGGGTATTTCATTTGAATATGCAGCTATGACTGAGCCATGTGCAGTTGCATATAGCGCCACGATTGCGCCGGGCTTTATTAAGCCAGGTGATCGAATTGTCATTTTAGGCCCTGGTCCGATTGGAGTTTTGTGTGCGGCGATGGCAAAGCTGGCAGGTGCTGAAGTTGCATTAGTTGGGTTAGCAAAAGATCAAAACCGATTAAATATCGCTAAAGCTTATGGCTGTGAAGTAATTATTGGAGATGCTAATGAATGGGCAAAAAATGTAGATGGCTTAGGCGCAGATGGTGTGGTGGATGCTGCAGGAGTTAGCGCATCACTAAAGCATGCACTGGAAGTAATTAGACCAGATGGCTGGATTTCAAAGGTTGGTTGGGGTCCACAACCATTAGATTTTTCCTTAGATCCATTAGTAGCTAAAAATGTAAC
>LIBD01000139.1 GCA_001437855.1 Actinobacteria bacterium BACL4 MAG-120820-bin23
CGACCAGTTAAATCAGCAAAACCTGCCACCTCACCTGATTGATCCTTACTTGGCGTATCAGATACAAAAAATGCCGTACCACTAGTTCCAAGTGAAATTATTAGATCGCCACTTTTTGCTCCTAATCCAAAACCAGCTGCTGCGTTATCACCAGCACCTGCTGCAATTGGAATACCACTAGTTGTAACCCCAGCAAATTGATCAAATTTAGCTATTTTAGGTAGATATATATCGCGCTCTTCTCTTAAGGCAATTGCCAGTAAATCTCTTCGATACTTATTTGTATCGGCAGCAAAGTAGCCAGTACCTGATGCATCACTTCGATCTGTAAATAATTTGTCAATATCTTTACCGCCTTGTAATTGCCAAGATATCCAATCGTGCGGAAGGGCTATGGCAGTTAATTTTTTGGCATTCTCTGGCTCACTATCTACCAGCCAGCGCAACTTGGTTACGGTAAATGAGGCAACTAAAATTGATCCAATTGCCTGGGCAGTTGCGCTATCGCCACCAAACTCTGTATTCAAATCTTTGGCTGCTTGGGCAGATCTAAGATCATTCCAAAGAAGTGCCTCTCTGATTACCTCACCATTTTGATCAAGCGGAATAAAACCATGTTGTTGTCCGGCAATAGAGATAGCACTTACATCAGATAAACCACCTGCTGATTCAATTGCTTTATCTAAAGCGCTAATCCAATGGGATGGGTGAACCGAGGTACCATCTGGGTGGGCAGCTTTTCCCTCTCGGATTAATTGGCCAGTATTTGCATCTTTGATAACTACCTTTACCGATTGAGTAGAGGAGTCAATGCCGGCTACTAATTTATTTCCCATAATTTAGCTAACTTCTTACCTATTAATACTCAACTGGGTTTAAAAATCTTAAATCTGTTGGGGCTCTAAAGTACTTCTTATCAATACTATTTATATGCTTAACATGTGGAGTTAACATGTGATCATCCCAGAGGGCTTTACTTGACCACTTCTCCATCATGACCCAAGTATCTTCGCCCTCACCTTGGACCAAGTCATACATTTCACAACCAGGCTCTTTATATGCCTCCACTACTAAATGGGCAAACTCTTTTTTTAAAAAATCTACATGCTCTGCAGCTGGATAGATAGTGGCGATTAAATATAAAGGTGAGCTCATTGATGACCTTTCAAAGTGCCTAATTTAATTAGATTTAAAGTATCATGAATTTAGTAAATAAGTAATAAATATTTCTATCGTAACTAAATTAATGAATCAAGATCTAAGGCCGCAAACCAATCTAAGGCTGCTGGATTAAGTAAGCCATCGCGATTACGCACACTTCGACCATTAATCAGATCTGATACTGCTAGCTCTACTAACTTATTGCTTTTAGTTTTAGGTAGTTCTGGGGCTTGAATAATAAGGTCAGGTACATGACGAGGGCTGGCCTGAGTTCGCAGATCGCCCATAATTTGCTGTTTTAACTCATCGGTGAGTAAATGACCAGATTTTAAAACTACAAAAAGAATTACCTTTGAGTCTGATTCAATCACCTTGGCCACAGCAAGTGATTCAATAACTTCACCAAGTTGCTCGACCACTCGGTAAATCTCTGCAGTTCCAATTCTTACTCCTTTTGAATTTAGGGTGGCATCACTTCGGCCATGGATCACAAATCCTGAATTAATACTTTTAGAGGCAAAATCCCCATGCGTCCAGATGCTATCAAATTTAGAAAAATAAGAGTTAAGATAATTTGAGTACTTATCATCATTCCAAAAACCAATCGGCATTGATGGAAATGGTTTAGTACAGACTAACTCTCCCTTTTGATCTATGGAGAGTGATTTACCTTTTTCATCAAACACATCAACCGCCATCCCTAAGCAAGCCCCTTGAATTTCACCGGCATAGACTGGAAGAGTTGGTACTGCTGATACAAAACAACCACAAATATCTGTTCCACCAGAGATTGAAGCAAGATGAAGATCACTCTTAATATTTTTATAAATATAGTTAAATCCTTCAGCAGATAAAACTGAGCCAGTTGAGATAATGGCTTTTAGATTTAACAACTCATATTTGCCATCATTTTTTATTTCAGACTTATTTAGTAGGTCGATATATTTTGCAGATAAACCCAGATGGGTACATTTTTCATCTGCTGTAATTTGTAATAAGTTATCAACCCTAGGATAAGTGGGACTGCCATCATAAAGTACGATCGATGTTGAGCTTGCTAAGACATAGAGCAACCAATTCCACATCATCCAGCCAGTAGTTGTGTAGAAAAATACTTTATCCTCTTCACTTAAATCAAAATTAAATAAATGCTCAGCAGTTAG
>LIBD01000140.1 GCA_001437855.1 Actinobacteria bacterium BACL4 MAG-120820-bin23
AGGTAACGCATTTAAATAAATCAACTCGCAAATTCGCAGAACGCATATTGTCTTACTATGACACCAGAATTTAGACCGGTATTCTCAGGCGGAACTGGAAGGTCAGGAACAACGCTAGTTGGAAAGATACTGTCCAGACATGAATTTGTACTCGCAGGAAATCCTTATGAAATAAAGTTCTTGACAGGAAAAGGTGGGCTACTAGATCTAGTAGATGGTATTCCAATACCTTCAACTTCAAATATCTTGAAAATAGTTCATCTAATTAGTAGTGGTAGACGATTCCTTAACCTTGCGCAATCAAAAAGAAATATTGAGGAACTAGAGAAACGGATCCTTTATGATTGGTGGGAACGACCAGGTAAACGAGGTGGAACAGCGGGATTACATCTGGGATTCTCGCTACCGGCTCTAAACGCTGAAATTAAGCAATTAAAGTTAGAGTATAGAAAACATCCTTTGTGCAGTACACGGAATTTCTTTTATAAAGTGGTAACAAGCCATAAGAACTTCGAAAACTCGAAGGTATTTGTAGACACTACACCGACTAACATTGAAAGGGCCCACCAAATAAGTGAGCTTTTTGAAAGCGCGCTATTTATTCATATGCAAAGAAGTGGAAAGGATACGATCAGCTCCGTTTTAAGGGAGCCCTGGGGACCTAAAAAGCCATTGGCAGCTATTGATTGGTGGCAGAAAAAATTGCAGTCAGCAAATAGAGCTATCCGGCAGTTGGGTCCTGACCAATGTTTGAATATTAGGCTTGAAGACCTGGTTGCTGAGAAAAGAACGGAAACATATAAAGAGATACTCAATTTTCTTAAGATTAGTGATCAAGAGCAAATGAATAAATACTTTGTTGAAGAAGTCGACGGAGATAGAGCGCATATCGGCAGATGGAAAAGTGATGAACGTTTAGATAATGAATTTCACAGGAAATTCAATAGAGCAGTTTCAGAACTGCTAGATGAAGGTATTCCCGCCTATTAAGTATCTAGAGGAGTTACCTAATTATATGTTTGGCCACGATTAGATACATGTGGTACTTATTGGTTTAGATTGTGCCAGCTGGGCTAATTAGGTGAGGTGGCAGGGCAAGTGTTAGGGAAACTAATAGCAAGGCACAATTTAATAAGTTTTAGATAATTTTTACGCTGGTATAAAGTGGGTTGTGAGGGATTCGAACCCCCGACCCGGTGATTAAGAGTTATCAGACGATAAACTTCTCTAGATTTTAGATGAGAGACGTAATTCATCCACCCTAATTCAACGCAATCAACGCCAACGCCGAAGAGGTGGCAGCAATTCCTAACCAGTTGGCAAGTGATGGGCGCTGCTTTAGTAATTTAATCGCAATTAAGGCAGATAGGGCAGGGGCAGATGCCATGAAGACCCCCACCTTACTTAACTCTAAATTGGTAATGGCCATTAAAAAGAGCAGATTAGCTACTACCTCAAATGTGGCAGAGCGTAGGGCCCAAGGGCATCTATTTTGATAGCGCAGTGTTGTTTATTGGATCCTCTTTGATAGATTACTTGGCAGGGTTCAACGTTGTCATGAGAGGCAAATGTGAAGATTGATTCAGTAGATCTATTTTATATACGAATGCCAGTTGTTGAAGATATCGGAGATGGAAGTCAAGATTCATTACTTTGTCGAGTTACGGCAAATGGTCATGTGGGGTGGGGTGAGGCGGTCTGTTCACCAACTGCCGGGATTGCTGCGTGGATTACGCCGATGTCACATAGTGGCTGCCACCCAGTAATTGATTCAGTACTTGGCCAAACCTTAAATGACCCAACCGATATTAAGAGAATTTACAATTTGGTCAGAAAAAACTCATTTTATGGGTTACTTCAAAGTGATCTTTTGATCTCCGGTATTGAGATCGCAATGTGGGATTGCCTTGCTCGATCACTTGAGGTACCGATTTGGCAACTGCTTGGATACAAAAAATCTGAGCCTAAGTTGCCATACGCCTCAGTTTTATTTGGTGATACAGCCGAAGAAACGAGGAATAAGGCGGTCTCGATAAATCGGGCTGGGTTTAAAGCGATCAAATTTGGGTGGGGAGCATTTGGCACTACCTCCTTAGGCGATGATGAGGCACATATCTTCGCTGCGCGTGAGGGGATAGGCCAGGATGGAATGCTGATGATTGATGCTGGAACTGTCTTTAAAGATAATGTGGCAGAGGCGGCCAAGCGTTTACCAGCCTTAAAAGAGGCAAATGTGCTTTGGTTTGAGGAGCCATTTGATGGGTACGCCATCTCAAATTACGGTGAGTTATCAACTTATCAACCAAAGGTTGCATT
>LIBD01000141.1 GCA_001437855.1 Actinobacteria bacterium BACL4 MAG-120820-bin23
GCCGTCTTTAGTGAGATAATTTTTCTCATGTCCTCCCCTCTTGCACTTGATGTTGCCGATTTATCCAAAAAATATGGTGACCGAATGGCGCTCTCGCACGCAAATTTTGAAGTTCCCATGGGAAGTATTTGTGGATTTGTTGGACCAAATGGTTCAGGCAAAACTACAACAATTAGGATGTTACTCGGTTTAATAACACCAAGCACTGGCAGCGGTCATGTATTGGGTGAATCGATTACCCAACCAGAAAAGTATTTACCAAAAGTTGGAGCAATGATTGAAGGGCCCGCTTTTTATCCAGCGCTAACTGGAAAACAAAATTTGGCAGTACTGGCAAAGCTAGGTGGATTTTCTACCGATCAAATTCAAAAACTTCTTGAACTAGTTGATCTAGGTGATAGAGGAGATTCAAAATTTAAGACATATTCATTAGGTATGAAACAAAGATTGGGAATAGCCGCAGCACTTTTGCCTAATCCAAAATTGTTAGTACTTGATGAACCAACAAATGGGCTTGACCCGGCTGGAATTCATGAAGTTAGAACTCTATTACGCAAGCTAGCCGATAACGGTACGACAGTGTTTGTCTCCTCACACTTGTTATCAGAGATAGAAATGATCAGCGATTATTTGGTGATGCTAAGACAAGGAAAAGTTATTTTTTCTGGAAAAACAAGTGATCTATTAGCAGCACAAAAACCATTGATTTTAGCTAAACCAGAAAACCAAAATGATCTTGTAAAACTCAACCAAATAGCACAAGGATTAGGATTAGATTCAAAAATTAAGGAAGATTTAGTTGAGGCTAGCGCGGATGCAAATTTTGCAGCCAAATTAAATAAAGCTGCTTTTGATGCCGGGATCACATTAACTTCATTGACATCTATTAGACCCACGCTGGAAGAAACATTTTTTGAAATGACGGTTAATTAATGATTAATGTTATAAAAGCTGAGTTAACAAAACTGCGTCGTCCATCCCTATCTTTATCAACTATTGCTGCGGTAACTTTTGTAACTAGTTTGGTATCTTCTCTTTTATTTTTACTAGTTGATTCACCAGAGGGTAATGGTGAAAGAGGAACTAGAATTTCTAGAGAAGTTTTAGAGTTATCAACTGGAATTTCAATAAGTTTTAGTAACTCAGCTGGATTACTTGGCATCGTAGCCCTGTGCATTTTTGCAGCTCAAACTGCGCAGGAATATACCTATGGAACATTGAGAAATTTACTAGTAAGACAGCCATCCAGAATGAAGATTTTATTTGGAAAATTAATCTCCATGATGTTTTTTGCAATTGTTATGGTTATCTTTTCTGGGATTCTCGCTGTATCACTTTCTTATATTTTCGCTGGAGTTATGGATGTTTCAACTATGGCCTGGTCAACACCTGATGCTAGGGCGGCTGTGATTAGAGGATTTATAAATGTATTAATCGCCACTATTGGTTTTGGAATATTTGGCATGATCCTAGGCCTACTTCTTAGATCCCCGATCTCAGCTATCTCCATAGGCGTAATCTGGAACTTAATTATTGAAGGTTTGCTAGCAGTTTTTGTTACTAGTTTAGAAAAATTCTTTCCAGGCCAGCTTTTGTCGGTAGTAGCACAAGGTGGAACCGAAGAAATTTCTTATCAATATGCGCTATTTGTTTCTTATGGATTTTTATTTTTCGGTCTAGTAGTCGTAGCAATTCTATTCAAGAAAAGGGATGTGGCAAACTGATGAGAAAAAAAGTTATCGCAATTGCATTAATTTTATCGTTAATGCCAACCTCGGCACTAGCTGTGACCCCAAAGCCAACCAAAGCTCAGATCGAAGCTGCCAAGAAGGTAGAGGCGGAAAAGAAGGCAGCAGCAGATGCTGCAGCAAAGAAATTAGGCTCGGCTAAAAAAACTTTACGTCAATTAACTGATATTGCTTATGCAAAGCGAAAACTTTATATTGCAGCTCAGAATGAGTTAAAAGAAAAGACCAAAAAATATGAGATTGCGGTTGAACACTTACAAGCAGCCCAAGCATCTGTTAGTAGTGGAAAACGCACCATCGGTAAATTGGCAGTAAATGCTTATGTAATGGGTGGTGGCTTTACCGATCTAGATTCATTACTGCATTCTGATGGTCCACAAGATCTTGCTGATCGACTGAATGCATTGGATGCTCTAGGCGAAAATAACTCCAAGGCACTAGAAAGATTTAAATCAGCAGAGGTTGTTGCAAATGCTGCTCAGAAAGAAGCTGACTTAGCTAAGCAAGCGCAAGAGGTGGCAACTGTAAAAGTTGCCGCGGCAAAAAAAGAA
>LIBD01000142.1 GCA_001437855.1 Actinobacteria bacterium BACL4 MAG-120820-bin23
ACGCTTTTGCTTTGCAGTACAGGGACCATCGGCTAGGGATTCAAAAACTTCCTTACTTGCGCAACCACTGAGCAAGAGAAGTAAAAGTCCAACAAAAGCAACTTTTTTCATACTTAGATTGTAAAGGTAAAGGTTGGTTAGTTATTTAGCGACCCTTTCTGAGTTGCATAGACTTTCAAACAATTGAGCCTTAGATTCATCCAGTGGCCACCTTTCCAAAAGAGTTCATTTGGGGGGCAGCCACATCTGCTTTTCAGATTGAGGGTGCTGCCAATTCAGATGGTCGCGGGCCATCCATCTGGGACACGTTCTGCAATACACCTGGCAAGGTTGCTAACGGTGACACAGGTGATTTGGCAAACGATCACTACAACTTATTCAAAGATGACATTAACTTGATGAAGGATTTAGGTTTACAGGGCTATCGATTCTCATTTTCCTGGTCTCGAATGTTTCCGGAAGGAACAGGTCGGCGAGAAGAGCGAGGATTCGACTTTTATGATCGTCTGATCGATGAAGTGCTAGCTGCAGGAATAGAGCCAATTGCAACTTTGTATCACTGGGATCTTCCACAATCTCTTCAAGACAATGGTGGATGGAGTTCTCGGCAAATCCTTAGATCCTTTAAAGATTACTCCGTAGCAATCGCCGAAAGATTTGGCGATCGAGTTAAAAAATTCACTCCCATTAATGAGCCATGGGTAGTTGCATGGCTTGGACATGGAATCGGCATTCATGCACCGGGAATTACAGATAGAAAGACTGCCTGGAGCGTGGCCCACCACACCGTAGTGGCACATGCGCTGTCTGCTCAGGCTATGAGATCTGTTCGTTCGGATCTATTAATTGGCCCAGTATTAAATCAAGCAAACTATGTTGTAGATGACCACAATGATTCTAACCAAGTGCAAGCAGCACAGATGCTAGATGCAATTCAAAATCGATTCTGGATGGATGCATTCCTTAATGGAAAATATCCAGAGATAGTCATCAAAGAGTTTGGACAAGAGCTGTTACCTGCAATTAAAGATGGAGATTTAGAGTTAGCCTCAGTTAAAAATGATTTCATAGGAATCAACTACTATTTTGATAATCGCGTAGGAGCGCCTATCGATGGTGAAAATCCATGGCACACCCTGTCATCACATTATGGTTTGAATATTGATGAGACACCTCAAGGTGAGCTGACGGACATGGGATGGCCACTAAACCCGCAAGGGTTAGGAAACATTTGCCACAGGTGGCACAAAGAGTTTGGTGAAAAGCTGCCTCCAATTTTCATTACAGAAAACGGTGTTGCCTACGATGATGATGTCAACAGTCAAGGAACGGTCAACGATCTTCGGCGTATTGAATACATCAAGTCTCATTTGCTAAGCGTTGCCTCAGCCATTGAAAAAGGTGCACCAATTAAAGGCTATTACCACTGGTCGTTAATGGATAACTTTGAATGGGCTTTAGGCTATGAAAAACGCTTTGGAATAGTCCATGTTGATTTCAAGACTCAGAAAAGAACTTTAAAAGATTCAGCCCTTTGGTATAAAAAGGTAATTGCAAATAACGGTATTGAACTCTAGTTATTTAACAGATCCAGCTAGTAAGCCTCGCACAAAGTATTTTTGTAGTGAGAAGAAGACGATCAAAGGCACTGAAATTGTCACAAATGCACCCGCAGTCAACGTCTCCCAACTTGAACCATACTGGCCTACCAACGATGCAATTTTGGCATTAATTGGTGCAACGTTATCTAGGCCACTTGAGAATGTAAGTGCGACGAGAAGATCATTCCAAACCCATAAGAATTGGAAGATCGCAAAAGAGGCTATTCCTGGGATAGACAGCGGCAACACGATTGATCTAAATATTCTAAAGTGGTTAGCGCCATCTACAACGGCTGCTTCCATGATCTCTCGAGGCAAGCTTGATACGAAATTGTGGAGCAAGTAAATTGCAAGCGGCATAGAAAACATTGTGTGAGGCAACCAAATACCGGCAAAGTCACCTGCAATACCTAACGCTGGGAAGAATTGGAAAGATCCAATGCTGGCACCGCCGGTAAACAACTTAAGCAATGGAACAAGTGCCATTTGAAGCGGAACAATCTGTAAGGCAAAAATGATGTAGAAAACAGTATCGCTGCCCTTAAACCGAATCCACGCAAGTGCATATGCAGCCATTGTTGCAATCACTACTGGAAAAATTGTTGCCGGCAAAGTAATGACAATTGAATTAACAAAATAAGGCAGCACGCCATCTGACACACCGCCGCCATTGTCTCCAAAAAACACAGAGC
>LIBD01000143.1 GCA_001437855.1 Actinobacteria bacterium BACL4 MAG-120820-bin23
CGTATTCATATTGTGAATTTGATGTTCTATAACTATTTCCTTCCATAACTAAGAACTTGGTAGTAATTACTGACGCACCAGAACTTGATACAAATGTTGCTTTTAAAGACATCGGTGGCGTCGATTGGTTAGTTGTATATATGAATACATCAACAAGATATGACTTTGTTGCGGAGAAATTGCCGAATCCGCTAGATACAGTTGACGAGCCGGCAATGCCATTAATTAATCCTGGAAAACTTAAGCTTCCAGTATTTATGGAGGGAGTTCCACCACTTCCCGGAGCACCAGTTGCACCAGTTGCTCCTGTTGCACCAGTCGCACCTGTATCTCCTTTAACTCCAGCAGCTCCTGCTGCGCCAGTTTCACCTCTTGCACCGGCTGCGCCAGTTTCACCTTTTATTCCAGCAGGCCCTGCTGGTCCTGCTGGTCCTGCTGCGCCAGTTTTTCCATCAGCTGTACTTCCAGTTGATCCATTTTTACCATCAACTCCTGAGGGACCTATTGGTCCTGCTGGTCCACGAAGTGAGCTAGGTATTGGCCAGCGATTATTTTTCTTTGGTCCATAAAAATTCATACTCTTTATATCAATATAAAAGTCACCATTAATTCCAATCGTGGTAGCTGGCACACCACTGCCACTTAATATTGTGTTGGCTTTAGTAGAGCTTCTACCAGCTGCATATGATGTTGATTGGGTAAGTAAAAGTGAAATAACTACAAAAAATACTGCTTTAGATAAATGTTTTCCAAACATGGTTCATTCCATCCCCCCATTTGTTGGGGCTAAGTGCAAAGCCAAGATGACTAAGCGTTATGGAAATAGTTCAATAAATTACGCACAGTGAATAGAGCGGTACCACTCACCAAATTTATTCCGCATGAAATTCTCAGGCATATGAGGGCTAGCACTCCTAGATTTACCAATACAGTTGCCCGAGAGAAAAACTCTAACCTGGCTCACAGATGGTTTAGATAACTAGCACAGCATTTAACTCTTAGATCTACCTATTGAGTACAAGTTGTGCTCAAAGAAAGCAGGGGTAATGAAGAAGAAAGTATTAGCCACAGCAGTAGCTCTAGCAGTTGGTCTAAGCGTTTCAGTAACCAGTGTGGCATCAGCAGATCAAGGTAGAGGAAAAGAGCGAATCTCCTCATTCCTATCTGGCTTAGTAAGTAATGGAACACTTACCCAATCGCAAGCAGATGCAATTACTAAAGCGGCTGAAAATGCTGCAGCAGCTGCAAAAACTGCCATGAAAGAAAAGCATGCTGCCTTTGATGCAGTAATTACCTCAACACTTGGTATTTCACTTGATACCTTAACTACCCGGCTTAAAGCTGGTGAATCCCTAGCAACTATTGCTGGAGATAAGAAAGATGCATTGATTGCTGCCATGATTGTTGAAATCAATAAGCAAATTGATGCCGCCCTAGCTGCTGGAAAAATCACTACAACTCAAGCTTCAGCACAAAAAGCCAAAACTACTGAGCGAGTAACCAATATGGTTAATAAGGTTAAGGAGTTTGGCAAAAAAGGTCATGGTAAAGGCCAAAGAGCTTCGACCATCTCATTTAAGGCAGCATAAGCACAACGCACATTTACTTCACTTAATCTCCTCCTAGACACAACTTGACCGGCTTGATAAAACCAGCCGGGCAAGTTTTGTTTTTATGCCAAACTAGCGCCATGAAGATTCATATTGGAAGTGATCACGCCGGCCTTGAGTTCAAAGCAAAGATTATTGATCACCTAAAAAAAGGTGGCCATGAGGTGATCGATCACGGACCAATTGAGTATGACGCCCAAGATGATTATCCAGTTTTTTGTATTCCAGCAGCTCTTGCTGTTGCCAAAGATCCAAACTCATTTGGCATAGTTTTAGGGGGATCTGGAAATGGTGAGCAGATTGCCGCAAATAAAGTTAACGGGGTAAGAGCGGCGTTGGTTTGGTCAGTTGAAACAGCAAAGCTTGCCCGGGAGCACAACAATGCAAATGTGATATCCATTGGTGGGCGCTTACATGAAGAGGCATTTTGTTTGCAATTAGTTGATACCTTTTTAGCTACGCCATTTTCTGGCGATGAGCGACATAAAAGAAGAATTAATCAGATCTCTAATTATGAAAATAAGGGCAGTATTTAAAGTTTTTCATATCTAAAATCTGTAACCACATGCTCCTTCTTTAATCCTTGAGCTTCAAACTTTGAAAGCACCCGCCAGCTAGGTCTAGGAACAATCCCACCGG
>LIBD01000144.1 GCA_001437855.1 Actinobacteria bacterium BACL4 MAG-120820-bin23
TGTCATATCTCCCCAAAGTCGTATGTTCTGAAATGTACGTGCTATACCCCGTTTAGTAATTTTGTAGCGCTTAACCCCGGCTAGAGATTTACCATTGAAGATAATCTGCCCCGAAGTAATTTGATAAACTCCAGTTATTACGTTGAAAACGGTGGTTTTTCCCGCGCCATTTGGTCCAATTAAGCCGAGAATTTCCTTATCTTTTACATCAAAGGTCACATCATTAAGTGCAGTTACACCACCGAATTTCATAGTGACATTCTTTAACTCTATCAACGCTGATTTCATGAGCTACCTTTTTTAATAAGCGCTTTTTCTCGCTTCTTTCGAGGTAGTAAACCATCAGGGCGCAAATTCATCATGATTACCAGAACTAGACCAAAAACTAAAAGGCGAGCCTCGGACAAAAAGCGAATACGATCGGGTAGATAGCCCAGAATCACTGCACCAAGAATTACACCCCAGATATTTCCCATGCCACCAAAAACTACGCAGGCTAAAATCAAAATTGAAATTTGAAGAGTGAAATTATCTGGAGCAATAAACAGAGTTTTCGATGCATAAATGACTCCAGCAGCTCCGCCAACCGATGCCCCAAGAACAAAAGCCCAGACCTTGTACTTAAATGTTGGTACACCTAATAATTCTGCTGCATCCTCATCCTGGCGAATTGATTCCCAGGCGCGTCCAGCACGACGCACCGATAGCCTACGCACCATCCAAATTGCAAATAAGATTAGAATTAGAAGCGTCCAGTAGTAAATGCGGTGGCTATCAAATGCATACTCGATACCGAATATTCCAGGTGGGGTTGGAATACCTTGAATTCCCTCGGATCGACCTAATGCACCCAGATTTAGCGCGACAATTCTTACAATTTCACCAAATCCTAAGGTAACAATAGCTAGATAATCACCGCGAAGTTTTAACGCAGGTACACCAAGAATAATTCCAGAGAACATCGCCATCGCAATTCCAATCGGCAAGATTTCCCACGTATTCAAGCCAGTTTTCGTTCCTAGTAATCCCATGGTGTAGGCACCGATTGCAAAAAATGCAACATAACCAAGATCTAAAAGACCGCTCTTTCCTATTACAATATTTAGACCAATAGCCATAAGCACAAACATGGCAATCGGGTAAACCAAAACTGATTCGTAATCTGCTATCGGGGTATTCAGAATTGTTCCCCCCATAAATGGCAACGACGCTGCAATTGCGATACCACCTACAGCAATAGCAACACGGCCTGCACGGCCTTGGTTCTCCCAGACCTCTGCTCCCTTATCCCGAAGATTTATCATCATGCCCTCGTCTGGGTTAGAGCTTCACCAAACAAACCGTTTGGTCTGGTATAAAGAACTAAAACTAGAACTATAAATACCGTCACGGCCTTCCACTGGGTTCCAAGGAAAAAAGACGCATAGGTTTCTAATAGGCCCAAAGCAAGACCACCGTAAAATGCTCCCTTAATATTTCCAATTCCACCTAAAATAGCTGCAGTAAATGCTGCAATTCCCAATTCAAATCCTATAAATGCTGAGGTATTTTCGTACTTTAATGTATAGAAAAATCCCGCCGCACCGGTCATTAATCCGCCAATTAAAAATGTAGCTGAAATAACTCCATCGATATTTATACCCATTAGGCGAGCAGTATTTGGGTTCATTGATACCGCTCTAATTGCTTTTCCCATACGGGTTTTATTTACAAAAGTAATGAGTGTTCCAAATAAGATAAGACTTGAGATTACAATTACAGTATTGTCGATACGAATTCCAGCATCAAAAAATTCTCCAAGAAATCTCTTCTCCATCGCTCGAGGACTAGCCACCGGTCTTGAGTCAGTTAAAATTCGGGCAGTCTCAGCCAGTACCATTGAGACACCGATCGCCGAAATTAAAGGTGCCAAAACCCCAGAATTCATTCTGCGTAATCTGCGATAAGCCACCATCTCGACTAACATGGATAAAACCCCAGAGACTAGCATGGCAAAAATGAGTGCGGTTCCAAGAATCAACCAAAGTCGAAAG
Organism: Actinobacteria bacterium BACL4 MAG-120820-bin23; assembly: GCA_001437855.1. Classification (GTDB taxonomy): domain Bacteria; phylum Actinomycetota; class Actinomycetes; order Nanopelagicales; family Nanopelagicaceae; genus Nanopelagicus. Next base: position 2,034 of record LIBD01000144.1, read on the forward strand.
CCTGTCGCATACTCCGATGTCTGAGTGAAATTGAAAACATCTCTGATTATGATGATTGTTGCAAATGTACCAACCATAAAAATCTCAGAGTTGGCAAAATTAATCATGCGCAGCACGCCATAAACCATTGTGTAGCCTAGCGCTATGAGGATGTAAATAAAGCCAAGGCTCAAGCCGCCAAAAGTTAGCGACCAGAACTGATCTAAAAAG
>LIBD01000145.1 GCA_001437855.1 Actinobacteria bacterium BACL4 MAG-120820-bin23
GTGGCACTGATTTTAGTAAGGGAAGTGCGATTACCTCCTCTTTTTTCCCAGATGATCACACACATGTTGAACCAGTTAGATATGGCAAAGGTTCAAACTTTATGGGATTACTACAGACAGTAATGACAGATGGTGAGAAAATAAGAGATCGTAGAAAGCAATGGTTACGGCAGGTAGTAACAAAACCATCACTGCTACTTAAAATATTAGATGTTAGGCAGTGGAGTGAGCGAACAGTTGTGGCATTAATAATGCAAAATGTGGACTCAGCTATCTCAGTCAGCAGCAAGCGCGGCCTATTTGGTTTTAGATTAACCTCAAAAAATGATTCACTCACTCCCAATGCCACATATATTCCAGCAGCTAATGAGGTGGCAAGAAGAATTGCTGAAAATAATGGTGGTATTGCCGGTGGCCACATTGGCGATTTAGTTAACGCCCCATTTACCGCCCACTTTGTTGGTGGTTGTGTAATTGGTGAATCAATTCAAACCGGTGTGATCGATCCATACCATCGGGTTTATAACTACCCAACACTTCATATTGTTGATGGCGCCTCAGTTACGGCAAATCTTGGCGTTAATCCATCCCTAACTATTACCGCCCAAGCAGAGCGGGCATTTTCGATGTGGCCAAATAAGGGTGAGAAAGATGAGCGCCCGGCACAAAACTCACCCTACAAAAAGGTGGCTGCGGTATTTCCACTCAAGCCATTTGTGCCAAAGGGTGCGACCGGTGAGTTAAGAGTTTCTTAATATCTTTGCTTGTTGTTTTGCTCTTCGATTAGGCATCTTAGTAATTGGAAAATCTAAAGACTTATAGAAATCCTTAATAATCTCCTGCATTAACTTTGTCTTTTCATTTACTAAGTTATGACTTGCTCCTGGGATAACTGCCAATCTGCCATTAGGAATTGCCTCATACATCTGCCAGGTCATTTGGCTGGTAAATGGCTCATCATCGCCAGCTAATACTAAAACTGGGCACTTAATCTTTTTTAATTTAGAAAGCTTTATATTTGGCTCACTCTGCCAAACTTGATATGCCTTGTTAATTATTTGCGGCAATAACTCTGGGTCTTGCTTTGATAATTTAGCAAAGCTTTCTTTTTCCTCTTGACTACTTTCCATAATGTTGTCTAATTCAAATGAAAGACCAGCATCCCAGGTGTAATTCATACCTATACCTATTAAGGATTTAACTAAATCTGGGCGCTTAAGAGAAGCGAGTAATCCAATATTTCCACCATCACTCCAACCAATAATATGGGCTGGTTTTTTTACAACAGTTTCTAGGTAATTAATTAGTTCAGTTACCTGAAAATCAAAGTGCATATAACCCTTGCGCACCTTGGTTCTGCCATGAGCGGTGCGATCATAAGCAAATACCTCATGGGTTTTATAAACAGCTGGCAGTATTTGCCTTTCCCACTTTTGGGTGTGGCTTAAACCGCCATGCAGTAAGACAAGTGGTTGGCCATTTTTTTGCCACTTAACACACCAAAGTTGGTGCTTATCTACCTGGATAAACTTTCGATAAACCGGTTTTGGCATAGGTTAAATTCTTTTTAAGAATCCATAATATGGCGATTGCCACGATCAAAGGTTAGGTAATTCCAAGTCCAATCAGCCATGGTGCCAATCTTGTTTCGACCACCCAATAGATAGAAAAGATGTAACCAAAGCCAAATTAACCAAGCAATGGCCCCAGATATTTTTATCCCCTTTACCTGCACCACCGCTTTGTTTCTACCAATAGTTGCCATCGAGCCCTTATCTAAGTACTTAAAGCTAGCCAATTTTTGGCTCTTGCTAACTCTGGCAATTTGTTTGGCGATAAATTTTCCTTGTTGAATTGCAACTGGGGCCACCATTGGTAGCTGATTGCCGTTCTTATCAACACTTGCTGCGATATCACCTAATGCCCAGATATATGGATAATTTTTTACCTGCATAGTTGGCTCAACTGCCACTCTGGTACCAGAAGTTGGCAGATTTAATTGCACAATTGCATCATTGCCCTTTACCCCAGCTGCCCAGATAGTTATCTCAGAGGCGATGGTGCTGCCATCTTTTAACTTTATCTTTCTATGCTCTACCTCTTGCACAGCAGCATTTAATAAAACCTTAACCCCTAATTTTTCTAAATCTTTTTTAGTTCTGGCAGATAGTGAAGGTGCAAATGGTGGCAATAACCTTGGGCCAGCCTCAATTAGCGAGATACTTATATGTGAGGCAGCTTG
>LIBD01000146.1 GCA_001437855.1 Actinobacteria bacterium BACL4 MAG-120820-bin23
TCCAAGCAGAGATGGCACTCTTTGAAAAGTTGAATTCTTAGAGTGTCATCTTGTCTCTAGTGTCCTTACTTTTAGCGTAAAGGATAGAACTTTGTTTCATTCTGTATCAGTAGAAGTCTTAGTATTTCTTGCCTTCTATGACCAAATTATGACCAAATTACTTAGCGAAAGGAAACCGTTTTATTATGGAGTCAGATAGCGAAAAAGAAGAGAGATTAAATCGGGAGTTTTGGGAGTCGCTTACGCCTGAGTATTTAGATCAACTCCTAGAAGAACTCTCCAGAAAATCAAAGGCGTTCTTAAGTTTTGGAGAGCCATCTATGCCTCGCAAAACTCGCAGAAAGAAGCCCTAAGACCAAATTACTGTAATCAAAAAACCTTTTGACAGATTTCAATTAACCTAAACCTAGAGCAGAGGCGATAAGCGCGATTACTACAAGCCCAAGAACTATGCAAGTTCCTCTTAACCCCTCATTGACCGGAGTCAGAATTAAATAATCAAAGCTATTGACTTGGAATGGTTGTTGAATTAGTTTTGGCGTGTGAGGAAGCTGCCTCGATCACTATTCGTTGTGGTATTGGCCGTTTCTCTAATATTTTTCGGTATATCCAGTCCGGCAAATGCCGCAACCCCTAAGGCCGGTGCTGCCTGTAAAAAAGCGGGCCAAACGGCGATTGCTAAAGGTAAAAAATTCACTTGTGTTAAATCAGGTAAAAAATCAGGCAAAAAATCAGGCAAAAAATTGCGCTGGAATAAGGGCGTAGCCGTAGCAAAGTCTGCACCTACCCCAACAGCACCTACACCAGGGGCACCTACTCCAGTGGCACCTACTCCAGTGGCACCTACCCCAACAGCACCTACTCCAGTGGCACCTACCCCAACAGCACCTACTCCAGTGGCACCTACCCCAACAGCACCTACACCAGGGGCACCTACCCCAACAGCACCTACTCCAGTGGCACCTACCCCAACAGCACCTACACCAGTGGCACCTACCTCAACAATTGGGACAACGCCATGGGGGTACTTAAGTATTATCGGTAGCGGTAATGGTCTTGGAAACGTTGCGGATGCTTCGTTAGTGCAAACAAGTTCCGGTGATATCAGGGTTTACTTCAAAAACGGTAATGAACCACAGGCAAATATCTCTGGATTCGATAACTACATCCACTCTGCTCTTTCAAAAGACGGCGGGAAAACATGGAGTATTGAGTCAGGCGTTCGGATACAAGTTACATCACCGGTTGAAGTGTTACCGAAAACAGGTGGTGGATATCAAGCGTGGGGTTGGAAAAACGCTCCCGGGGGGGACTACTTATATTATGCAGAATCATCGGATGGTTTAACTTTTACGGAAATCTCTATTCCTGGGATAGATGGAACTAAATGCCTTACAAGCACAGGGGTCGCAATGGGTCCATTATTTGGCGATCCCACAATAGCTAAACTTTCAGATGGGACGTGGTTGATGCACTTACAGGGCTTCGGTGTTGGAAACACTGGGCCACAATTTGCGCGTTGGGCTTGCGTTGCGACATCTCCAGATGGCAAAACTTGGACGCCAGTGCAGAGCAGATCTTATGGCGGAACGGTAGATGTAGAAACAAATCCCCATATTTATATGAATAAATCTGGCAAGGTTGAGTGGATGTGGCCAAATTCACTTGGAGTTGCAACAAGGATTGGGGACGGCACAACTTATGGCAATCCAATTACTTACATCAAAGCTGGAGATCCAGAACGTTTAGATTTAGCCGATGGCACGGAACTTTACGCAATGGGCGGTTTTGACCACCGAGGTGGTGGCGTGCTTATTTTCGCAAAGCGCATCACCAACTCATATCAAATAGCTTCGGTTACTGGCGGTCTACCACCCACCGGCAAGTCACCAAACGCAGTCCTCACTTGGACAGTAAAGGGTGCTACCGAATCTGATATTTCAGTAATGAATCTCTGTCTGAACAAGAAAGTCTCCGATATTTCTGGGGCTACGGTAACTATGACAACAAGCAATGGCGTAGTAACAGTTGTTTCCGCCGATCCTGCTAATGAGCACCCCTGTGTCTACATTTTAGTTGGCCCCGAAAAAATAATGGGTTAGCGCAGTGAGGCCATCCAAGCTCTCAAACCGTTGAACCTAAGACTTACAAAGATGGCACTCTTTGCCACTATGGAGAGGCAAAAATCTGAGGAGTTTCGCTTAAGAAGCTTTCGCCTGCGGGGTGAGCGG
>LIBD01000147.1 GCA_001437855.1 Actinobacteria bacterium BACL4 MAG-120820-bin23
CCCCAGCTAAATCAAGTGCTTGATAAAGATTTTTTACCACCTCGAAAATTTCCCAAGTTGTTACGGTAGGTAAATCTAAAGTTTTAGATCTAGAAATTGTTTTAAAATCTGCAAACCGCACCTTTATGCTAATTGTGTGAGCGGCATACCCTTTTGCTCGCATTCTCTCTGCACTCTTTTCAGTTAATCTTAAGAGGATTTTAAGAATCTCCTCCTGATTATCTAAATCCTCATCAAAGGTTTCAGATGAGCTAACACTTTTATCAACTCTTTGTGTTTCAACATCTCGATAATCTCTGCCCCAAGCTAGTTCATAAAGTGAACTGCCACTTGCCTGTCCTAATACTCTAATTAATGTTTGCCTAGGCGTATGTGCTATATCTGCAACTTTGATTAAGCCTAGTTTTGCCAATTGTTCATTAGTTTTAGGCCCAACACCCCAAATCTCAGATACTGGTAATGGGTGAAGAAAGTCTAAAACTTTTTCAGGATCAATCTCTAGCACACCATTGGGTTTGCAATGTGCTGAAGCAATCTTGGCGATAAATTTGTTGTGTGAAATTCCAACTGAACAAGTTATTCCCTGTTCAGCTTCTACTCGCTTGCGAATAATCTCTGCAATCTCTCTAGCACTTCCCAATAATCGCTTTGATCCAGTTACATCTAAAAAAGCCTCATCTAATGAAAGTGGCTCCACTAATGGTGTTATATCCTCAAAAATATTCATTACATGCTCAGAGACTTCGCTGTATCTTTTTAAGTCTGGTGGAATAAAAATTGCATGAGGTGCTAATGCTTTAGCTCGATACACCGGCATAGCCGCTCTAATGCCAAATTTTCTTGCCTCATAATTTGCTGATGAAACAACTCCCCTGACACCTGCACCAACTACAACGGGTCTGCCTTTTAACCGTGGGTTATCTTTCTCAGCAACTGATGCAAAAAAAGCATCCATATCAACATGCAAGATACTTGCAATACTTTGATTCATACGATGATTTTCCTAGTCGTCACCCTTGAAGTAATACTAAAAATTGTGAACACACCCCAAAGGTTAGTTCATATACCTGACAGTAGCCCCTACCTTTTAACTAACCAGCCCGAAATTGGGCTACTAAAGTGGTAGGAAAATAATGACCGAAATTGCATTAATTGTTGGCCGAATTCTGTTTGCACTTCTATTTATCAATTCTGGAATTGCTCACTTTACAAAAAACTCAGCCATGACTGGATATGCACAGTACAAAAAGGTTCCATTGGCAAAGGTATCTGTTTATGTCAGTGACGCCATGATTTTTCTTGGCGGCCTATATATCGCTCTTGGCTTCTACGCTGACCTAGGTGCACTTTTAATTGCAATTTTCCTAATTCCAACCTCTTTCTTGATGCATGCTTTTTGGAAAGAAAGTGACGCGACTGCCAAACAAAATGAAACAATCTCATTTTTTAAGAATCTTTCGCTAGCTGGTGCGGCATTAATTATTTTTGCACTACTTAGAGGTGGCGCAGATTTTGGTAGCAATGTAGGCACCCTGCTTTTCTTTAGCTAATCTAGGCTTCAACCACCCTTGAGTACCTACTCAAGGGTGGTTTTTTATCTTCCAAAAACCAGTTTGTGTGAAAGTATTTAGTTATGGATATTGGCTTGATAATAACCGCAGCTTTAAGTGGCGTGTTTATCGGCTCAGTCCTGGGTTTTATTGGCGCTGGTGGCGCCATGGTCTCTGTTCCTATTTTTATATATTTATTTGATTTTTCACCAGTTGCTGCAACTACCGCATCTTTGGCAGTAGTTGGCTTAGCTGCGATTGCCGGCCTTAGGCCAAAATTTAAAAGCAATGATGTACTTGTTAAAGAAGGTTTGACTATCTGGGCCCTAGGGCTAGTAAGTAATATCGGATTTAGTTTAATAGTTGAAGATATTCCGGAAACGGTAATTCTAGTTGGATTTTCAATGGTGCTAATTGGCGCTGCTTATTCAATGCTTAAAGTCCCAGCAAAAGGTGTCGCTGAAAAAAGAATGCCAAGTTGGGCGCTAATCATTCTTTCATTAGTTATTGGCTCAATAACTGGGCTATTTGGAATCGGTGGCGGATTTTTAGCAATCCCAGTATTAGTTTTATTTTTTAATACACCACAGAATAAGGCAGCCGGTACCTCCCTTTTTATTATTGCTTTAAATTGTTTAACCGCATTATTTGCGAAAATTCCTATTTGGGACCAACTCAA
>LIBD01000148.1 GCA_001437855.1 Actinobacteria bacterium BACL4 MAG-120820-bin23
GATACTGTGCCGGACTCAGTTTTTATTATGGAGCCGGCAGGAGATGGGCATGAGCCATATCTTTTTGTTCACCCAAGATCTAGTAGGGAAAGTGATCAGTTTTATAAAAACACCAGATATGGTGAGTTTTGGATTGGTAAGAGATTATCTCTTAATCAAACTCAGAGTAAGTATCAGATAACTGTAAAAGATGTTGATCAAATTGAAAATTTTTTAGCTAACAAGATTGATTCGGTAATTATAAGAGGAGAGGATATAAAGATTGATCAATTAGTTGATGCCAACACAGAGCTTGAGGCTGAATTTTTAAATACCAACTCCATACTTAGAATGATTAAAGATGAGTATGAGATAGATCAGATGCAACAGGCAGTTGATGCCACAGCTAGAGGCTTTGCCGATATGGTCAAGGTTTTTCCAGCTGCCACCTCAAAGCCAAGGGGTGAGCGAGTGATTGAATCTGCCTTTTATGGCAGAGCTAGGGTTGAAGGAAATGAGAATGGTTACTCACCAATTGTTGCCGCCGGCTCACATGCTTGTATTTTGCATTGGATTAAAAATGATGGTGATGTGTTGGTAGATGATTTAGTGTTAATCGATGCTGGCGTTGAGTTAGATTCTCACTACACAGCAGATATAACTAGAACCTTTCCAGTAAGTGGCAGGTTCTCAAAAGAGCAGCGAGATATATACATGATCGTCTACCGTGCGCAATCTGCTGGGATTGCCGCGGTTAAACCTGGGGCTAAATTTAAAGATATTCACAATGCTTGTATGCAGGAGATTGCCAAAGGCGCACATGAATTAGGGGTGCTACCAGTATCAATTGAAGAGTCATTAAGGGAGGAAAATGGTTTTCACCGAAGGTGGCAATTTCATTCATCCAGCCATCATCTTGGCCTTGATGTGCATGATTGCGCCCATGCTAGAAAAGAGCAGTACATGGATGCGGTATTAGAGCCAGGAATGATTCTCACCGTTGAGCCAGGTTTTTATATTCAAGCAGATGACACACTCTTTAGCCCAGAGTATCGCGGCATTGGAGTTCGAATTGAAGATGATCTGTTGGTGACCCAATCAGGGGCTAAAGTTTTATCAAACTCTCTTCCTCGCCACCCAGATGAGGTTGAGGCTTATCTGGCAAAGGTATTAAAGAGTTAAATTACTTTTTACTCTTTAAGGATTTTGTAATAATTGTTGTTATCAGGGAAATAATCAATGAGGCCCAAAGAGCTGACCAAAAATCTGCCACATCTAAGCGATCACTCCATCTAGCAGTTAACATCAACATCGCAGCATTTATAACTAATGAAAATAAACCCAGAGTAATTAAGATTGCTGGCAGAGTTAACAATTTAACAATTGAACCTAAGATGCCATTTATTAAACCAAAAAGAAGTGCCACCCAAAGATAGCTCCACGCCCCACCATTAACACTTACCCCAGAGAGTAAAGAGGTTGCTGCCCAAAAGGCGAGTGCGCCTGCAATTAGACGAATTATTAAACTCATCCTTACTTAAACAATACCCTCACGTTTTCGAATCTTACTTCCCAGCCATCTCACTGGGTCATACTTCTCATCGACCACCCGCTCCTTCATTGGAATAATTGCGTTATCGGTGATGCGAATATGTTCTGGGCATACTTCAGTACAACACTTTGTAATATTACACATACCAAGCCCATGCTCTGCTTGGGCTTTTTTCTTTCGATTTTTTAAGATATCAAGTGGGTGCATATCAAGCTCGGCGATGCGAATGAAAAATCTTGGACCAGCAAAGCTTTTTTTATTCTCTTCATGATCGCGAATTACATGACAGGTGTCTTGGCATAAAAAGCACTCAATACATTTTCTAAACTCTTGGCTTCGCTCAACATCCACCTGGGCCATTCGGGCCGCTCCTGGCTTTAGATCAGCAGGTGGGGTAAAGGATTCAACCTCCATCGCTTTGCGATAATTAAAGGAAACATCAGTTACTAAATCTTTAATTACGGGAAATGCTCTAAGTGGGGTTACGGTGATAGCTTCACCATCGGCAAAGCTTGCTACCTGGGTCATACAGGCAAGACGTGGTTTGCCATTTATCTCCATTGAACATGAGCCACACTTACCGGCTTTGCAATTCCAACGAACTGCCAAATCTCCCATTTGAGTTGCCTGCACCCGGTGGATTACATCCAGCACTACCTCACCCTCATTTGCCTCT
>LIBD01000149.1 GCA_001437855.1 Actinobacteria bacterium BACL4 MAG-120820-bin23
ATAATTATTCTAGGTGTGCTAACGACCTTCCTGGCTTATCTTTGGATGCAGAAAATCGCCAAGCTGCCTAAGTCTAAAAGATTATTCACATTAGAAATGTCATCAAATGAGTAAGATTAATTTGTATAGTTTTATTCTTGTTGCCCCTGCGATAATTTTTTCTGTCAGACTAATCTTAGAAGAAGTAGCTAATATGCTTGCAATATCTGATTATGCAAAACAATTAAATTGGATTAATCAACTGATAAGAAAAATCACCCGGACTGAGGTAAAGCAGAGCGAAATAAATGAAGAATTAGTAAGTATCTTACAAATGCTATCGATAATGGTTTCAGCTGGTGAAAGCCCAATGTCTGCCATGAAGTATGTTTCAAAAAGATCTGAAGGGATTTTACCTAGTTTAATTAAGCAAAGTTTTATGAAGTATGAAGATGGCAGAACTCTTACTCAGACACTAGATTTTATTGCAACCGCTACTGGCTCTTCGCAAGTGAAGAGATTAACTAACTCGATTCAAATAGCAATTCATCGAGGAACTCCAATTCTAGAAGTTCTTAATAACCAAGTACTTGCCCTAAATAAGCAGATCAACTTCAATTTAATGAAGCTCTCGGGAAAGAGCGAGATAACCTTATTAATTCCAGTAGTGTTTTTAATCCTGCCAGTTTCAATAAGTTTTGCAATTTGGCCCTCAATCTATGGCTTAAACCAAGCGGGGTTTTAGTGTAAAAGGTTAGACTGTTCCCATGTCTAAAGTTCTTTCATCCCTTCCGGTGGGACAAAAAGTGGGTATCGCATTTAGTGGTGGCCTTGATACATCAGTGGCGGTAGCCTGGATGAAAAGTAAAGGTGCCAGACCTTGCACATACACAGCGGATCTTGGTCAATATGATGAGCCAAATATCGAAACAATTCCAGATAGAGCAAAAGAATACGGCGCAGAAATAGCAAGACTTATAGATTGCAAAAGTACTTTAGTTGAAGAGGGTTTAACAGCATTAGCATGCGGAGCATTCCATATCAGAACTGCTGGTAGATCATATTTTAATACCACTCCATTAGGCAGAGCAGTAACTGGCACCTTATTAGTAAGGGCAATGCTGGCCGATGATGTTTTAATATGGGGAGATGGTTCAACATATAAAGGTAATGATATTGAGAGATTTTATCGTTACGGTTTATTAGCAAATCCAAAGCTTAAAATCTATAAGCCATGGCTTGATACTGCTTTTGTTAGTGAACTAGGTGGTAGAAAAGAAATGTCGCAATGGCTAACCGAGCACAAACTGCCTTATCGAGATTCAGTTGAAAAGGCTTACAGCACAGATGCAAATATTCTAGGCGCAACCCATGAAGCAAAATCCTTAGAAGATTTAGATTCTAATATTGAAATAGTTCAACCAATAATGGGCGTTAAGTTTTGGGATCCATCGGTAAAAATCGAAACTGAAGATGTAACAATTGATTTTGCTAAAGGCCGTCCGGTTTCAATAAACGGAAAGAGTTTCAGTGATTCTGTCTCCTTAATAAGAGAGGCAAATTTAATAGGTGGTCGACATGGCTTAGGTATGAGCGATCAGATTGAAAATCGTATTATTGAAGCAAAAAGTCGTGGAATTTATGAAGCACCAGGGCTTGCCTTGTTATTTATTGCTTATGAAAGATTAGTGAGTGCCATCCATAATGAAGACACAATTGCCACGTATCATGAACAGGGCAGACGACTTGGCAGATTACTTTACGAAGGCAGATGGTTTGATCCACAAGCATTAATGCTTAGGCAATCGATTACTAGCTGGGTGGCATCAGCAGTCTCTGGAACAGTTAAAATTAGATTGCGTCGTGGTGAAGATTATTCAATTATTAATACCCAAGGACCAAATTTTTCTTATTCATCAGAGAAGCTTTCAATGGAAAAAACTGAAGATGCAGCGTTTGGCCCAGGAGACAGAATTGGTCAGTTGACTATGCGAAATTTAGATATAGAAGATACGCGAAACAAATTAGATCTATACGCCTCACAAGGCCAACTTTCCTCGTCTGAATTCAAACTTATAAAGGAAATAGAGCAGTAGCAACTTAAAACTACGCTCAACTTTCAATTTGTAAAGCAAAAATCTATTGGTAGACTTTTCCTACATTTTCGGGGTCGGTGTAATTCCGAACCGGCAGTTAAAGTCTGCGACCC
>LIBD01000150.1 GCA_001437855.1 Actinobacteria bacterium BACL4 MAG-120820-bin23
GCATCCGTTGATAAGTACTTGACTGGACACACACAACTTCCTTTTCCAATTGAACCTTCAGCAAGACCATTAATGGTTTAGGGTCTAGGTATGCGCCGAGCAAAGATTGTTTGCACTATGGGCCCTGCGGTTGAGTCTGTCGAAAAAGTGACTGAGTTGATTAACGCCGGCATGAACATGGCTCGATTAAATCTTTCCCATGGAGGATATGAAGAGCACCAAGCGCGATTAAATACCGTTAGATCTGTATCAAAGAAATTTAATAAAGCAGTAGCAATATTGGTTGATTTACAAGGGCCAAAGATAAGGCTTGGCAGATTTTCAAATGGCCCACATGAGCTCGCCATTGGGGATAAATTTGTAATTACTACAGATGATATTTCTGGAACTAAGGACCGGGTCGGAACAACCTATAAGGGACTACCAGGGGATTGCCGTAAGGGTGATTTAATCATGATAGATGATGGAAAAGTATCTGTCAGAGTAGTCGAAGTTAAAGGCAGTGATGTAATCACGGAGGTAGTTCAGCCTGGGTCCGTTAGTAATAATAAAGGTATAAATCTTCCAGGAGTAGCAGTCTCAGTACCTGCTCTATCTGAGAAAGATATTGCAGATTTAAGATGGGGATTAAAAGCAGGGGCTGATTTTATTGCGCTGTCATTTGTAAGAAGCGCCGACGATATTAAAGGTGTTCATAAAGTGATGGATGAGGAAGGAATAAGAATTCCTATTATTGCCAAGATCGAAAAGCCTCAAGCTGTAGAAAACTTACAGGAGATTGTTGATGCATTTGATGGAATTATGGTGGCAAGGGGAGATCTTGGGGTTGAACTTCCAATTGAGGATGTACCAATGGTTCAAAAAAGTTGTATAACCATGGCGAGAGAATCTGCAAAGCCGGTAATTGTGGCTACTCAAATGTTAGATTCAATGATCAGTAATTCTCAACCAACTCGAGCAGAGGCAACTGATTGTGCAAATGCTGTACTAGATGGTGCAGATGCATTAATGCTGTCAGGTGAAACAAGCGTTGGTCAGTTCCCAATCGAGGCAGTAAAAGTCATGGCCCGAATTATTGAACGAACAGAAGAAATTGCACTTGATCAAATTCCGCCACTAAAACATTCACCTGTAACTAAGGGAGGTGCAATCACTAAGGCTGCAACTGAGGTTGGCCAAACAGTTGGTGCAAAATTCTTAGTAGCTTTCACACAAAGTGGCGACTCAGCTCGAAGGATGTCTAGACTTCGTTCTGGAATTCCGATGTTGGCATTAACTCCTGAAATTGGAACATACAATCGACTAGCTCTTTCTTGGGGAGTTGAGTCAATGTTAACTCCGGTTGTTAACCACACCGATGAAATGGTTATGCAGGTTGACTCAATCCTGATTGAATCAAAGAGAGTAAAAATTGGAGATTTGGTTTTGATTGTGGCTGGCTCTCCTCCTGGCATTCCAGGTTCAATTAATGCTATGAGAGTTCATAAAATTGGAGATGCAGTAACAGGCGTTGCGCCCGCGTATCGAAAATAATTAGTCTTTAAAAGATTACCAATATAAACTACATCTCTCTTTTCGCCTCGGTACTCCAACGGTAGAGAGGACGGTCTCAAAAACCGTATAGTGTCGGTTCGAATCCGACTCGAGGCACATGAGCCAAACAAATAACGATACAAAGAGTAACGCTATGTATCGAATTGTTGTTGCCGAGGATGAAACATTAATCCGAATGGACTTAGTCGAAATGCTAACTGAGTCTGGCTATCAAGTAGTTGCACAAGCTATCAATGGTCAAGAGGCAATCACATTAGCAACTGAACACAAACCAGATTTGATAATTTTAGATGTAAAGATGCCGATCTTGGATGGCATTTCAGCAGCTGAACAATTGATAAATATGTGTCCTGTACTAATGCTTACTGCTTTTAGTCAAAAGGAATTAGTGGAAAGAGCCAGAGATTCTGGTGTAATGGCTTATGTTGTAAAGCCATTCACGATAAATGATTTACTTCCTGCAATTGAAATTTCAATTAGTAGGTATCGGCAAATGAAAACTCTAGAAAGTGAAGTTGCAGATTTGTATGAAAGATTAGAGACTCGCAAATTGTTAGATCGAGCTAAGGGGATCCTGATGGAAGCCTTAAACCTCACTGAACCAGAGGCTTTTTCTTGGATTCAAAAAACAGC
>LIBD01000151.1 GCA_001437855.1 Actinobacteria bacterium BACL4 MAG-120820-bin23
GGCCTAGGATAATTTCATTTCCTACTGCACCCTTTGTAACTGTACGAGTCTTTAGACCCTTATCACCCTTGCCGGACTTGACGGTAGCTCCGACCTTAACGCTTTGCTTTTTGTTCACGATTGAGTTAGCAACCTGAACTGCAACATATCCGAAGTTTTCAACATCCCATAGAGATGCTTGAGCTCCAGATCCATCCTTGATGTATGTCTTCATGTCATTTGGAAGACCTAGACCAGTTACGAAAACCTTGCCCTTTGAAGCTGAGCTAGAAACATACTTAGCTGCAGCAACAATACCTACTGAGGTAGGAGCAACGATTGCCTTGATGGTTGGGTACTTCTGAATTAGGCCTTGAGTCTCAGTTGTTGACTCTTCTGGCTTATCTAGACCGTAAGCAGTAGCTACAACCTTAACATTTGGATACTTAGCAGCAAGCTCCTCCTTCATGAAATCAATCCATACGTTCTGGTTGGTTGCATCTGGAGTTGTTGAAAGGATCGCGATATCACCTGAACCACCAGCAAGATCAGAGGCAGACTTAGCAAGAGCTTGTCCGATACCCTGTGATGAAGCTTGGTTTACGAATACTTTACGACCTTTTTTGGCAACATCTGAATCGTAAGTAACAACTGTTACTTTTCTCTTCTGTGCTGCTCTAAGTGCTGGAACTAGCGCATCTTTGTCATTAGCAGCAACGATTAATACGTTGAATCCGCCTTGAACAGCTGCGTTAATTTCTTTTACCTGTGCTGCTGCAGTAATTTCAGTTGGGCCCTTGTATGAACAAGAAGCTTTCAACTCTTTACATGCGCGCTCTACACCCTTGTGGGCAGCTTGGAAATATCCAATTGTTCCTAATTTAGGAATGTGAGCGATTTTTAACTTGGTTTTAGCCTGTGCTGGTGCTGCAACAAATGCTGTTGCGGCAAGAGCGGCAATACCAATTGCTGCTATTACTTTCTTCAAAGTAGTTCCTTCCGATTGGGATTACAAAACCTTGATTGGCCTTGCAAGTAGGCCTAGGAAAGTAGCTACGACTCCTAGGACTGCTGGGTAAACCTAGTTGCCAAGGCTGATTACCCGCAAGTCAGATTTATAACATTTAGGTTGCATTACCGCAGATAAGCGGGGTGATATGAGCCTAGCCCATCACCAATCCGCCATTTACATTGATGGCTGCCCCAGTTACATAGGAGGCTTTCTCAGATACTAAGAAAGCGATCATGCTAGCTATCTCCTCAGCTTTTCCTAAGCGAGCAAGTGGTGTTTGTTTTAACCACTCATCCATTCGCTCATCAGATCTTTGAGCAATCATATTTGTTTCAATTCTGCCTGGTAGTACCGCGTTAACAGTTACCCCACTGGCCCCAAACTCTTTTGCGGCCGAATATGTTAAACCTAGTAATCCAGCTTTTGCAGCGGCGTAATGGGCATGATTGGCCGAACCGGTTAATGCTACCTGTGAGGAAACATTAATAATTCTTCCCCACTTATTTAGAACCATCTGATCAGCTGTTGCTCTAATTAATTTAAAAGCAACTGATAGATTTAAATTTATCGCTTCATCCCATAATTCATCACTCATCTTGGTAATACTTTCATCACTCATCAGCCCAGCATTATTTATTAAGATATCTATCGCCCCAAGCTTGCCTGTTACATTTTTAACTAAATCCTCAGCACTGCCCTTTTGGGTTAAGTCTGCCTGAAAGATCTCAACTTTTGCCCCATTACTTTTTAATTGATCAGCTAATTTAATAGCGGCCGCTTTACTATTTGAGTAATGCAGGGCAACACTTAAATTATCAGCTGCCAGGGCAGAGACTGTGGCCGCACCAATACCAGTGGCCCCACCAGTTACTAATGCCACCTTCACTTTAAACCACCCTTTTTTATAAACTCAGCCATAACTTCTGGATTTGCAACTCTACTTGGAATTTTACCTGCTTTAATTAATAATAGATCATCAACCACCATCTTTGAATGATGCTTTACCACCCCAGTTGTTGCCCCGGCTAAATGTGGACTTAGCACGACATTTGAAAGTTTTCGAAGCGGAGAATCACTTGGCAGGGGCTCGGTTGGGTAGACATCTAGCGCTGCACCTGCAATTTTGTTTTCAGCTAATACTTTATAAAGCCCCGCATAATCTACCAGGGCAGCCCGGGCGGTAT
>LIBD01000152.1 GCA_001437855.1 Actinobacteria bacterium BACL4 MAG-120820-bin23
TGGATTTAATCTAGAGCAAGGGTAAATTCTCAGATTCCTATGCTTAAATCTGCCTATGCTAAATACTCACCGCTTATTAATCATTACCTCCTTAATACCAGCAATTGTGATTGGCCAGACCGCCTTAGCTACCGCCCATCAGCCAGTATCCCTCACCGCCAAACACTCCAGCCCAAATAAGGGTCCAATCATGGTAGATGGCACAATCTCATTTGCACTTCGCGCAAATTTTAAAAAGCCGAAACAACAACAAGGCTTTAGAGCCGCCTTTAAGGCTGGTGAGTTATTAAATTTTGAGTATTTAATTATTGATAAAGCGCCAGAAAATAAGATGGCACTTTCTAAACTACCTGTGGTAACCATTACCGCACCAGATGGGGCAAAAAGTATTGTTAAGTTCACTGAGCGAACAAAATTTTATGAGCCATATGGTAGAACTAATTACCTTTTCCTATCTAGATTCTCCTCCACTGCAATTGAGGGGATCTACTCATTTGCAATAAGGTCTAAGGCAAAGAGTGCGATAACAGTTTCTACCGGTTCAAAGGAGATATTTGGTGAGGTTTATGAGCCAGCCATCTGTCCAACCATTACGCCAAGTAATCCAGTTGCTATTACCAACGCCCAGGCGGCCACATTAATTGGGATGAAAAAAAAGGTAGCGATCTCCTGCATCCAATCCCTATCAGGAAGCCACCGGATCGCTCAAGAGGATGGGCAAAGCTTTGCCTTAACTAAGGATTATCGAATTGATCGGGTGGATCTAACATTAAGAAAAGGTTTTGTTACCAAGGTCAGTGTTGGGTAAGTAAACACTCAGGTGAGTTCACATATTATGAGGCTTGCAGTCAAACTAATATTTATTCAAGTAAAATAAAGATTTAGTTGGTGGTAGCTAGGTATTTAAATCCAATGATGAGGGTTTAACTGTTACCGCTACCACCCCTAATCTTTTATCAACTAGGGTTAACCGATAGGTTAAATCAACCTCACCGGAGTTTGTAGCCACACTTACGCTTTGAACAAAATACCCCTCTTCGGCTAAACACTCAGTAAATCTATAACCATTATTTGTAATCAACATTTGATACTGCCCACTTATCACAGCTTCAAATTGATCTAAGGTAAAGCCTTCTTGAAATGATTTGGCTGCATAGGTGTAAGCCTTTTTAAAATCTAACTTTTCAAGTGCGCTAATTTGGCCCGAGATATGATCGGAGACTGCAAGCTTTTGATCACTATTACATAGACCAAGCTCTGGCTGGGTACTTTCATTTTGCCTACTACAAGCAGTAAGAATAGAAGCAGTAAGTAAGAGCAGGCATATGGGTAGGGCTAGATGTTTAATTGATTTACGATCCATTACCTATCACCTTAAGAAAGTTTTTTATCTTGCTCTGAACCTGAGAAGTATATGGTGAAAGTATTGGAAATAACTGGACTAACAACTAATTTACCCCAGCCCATCACTACTAGCACTTTAAAGAGTTAGCCAGATCATATAATGCAAAGAGTTTAAATAGGGATAGAATTTAGCTCCCATGCTCAAGTTTATTTCTCAAATCCTAATCGCATCCCTTATTGCCTTTCTTTCACCTCAATCTGCTGCTGCAAATCCTGTGCCACCTAAAATAAGTATTACCACCATTAATACCCCTAATCTAAAGGTAGTTGGCAGCAATGGTGAGCGCGGGGCAGCGATTACTAAACTAGGCGATAGTAAGTTTTTACTAGGCGGTGGTAGAAATGGTTCAAATCTTTATCTTTATGATTTAACTACCAGAAGTGAGCAGTTAATTGGCCGGGTGATCTCACCTAATCAGCGAATAAATGACTCTAGATTTGCCATCACCGATATTGCAGTTTTAGCGAGCGATAGTAAAAGTGCCTCTATTTTAATTTCCTACCCAATTTATAATAAAACAAGTAAGTGTGTAGTGGTAAAGCTTTCAGCCTATGAGGTAAGACTTACCGAAAAACCTAAGCTAAGTAAGGTGAAAGATTGGTTTACCTCAAAGCCATGTGTGCCAGTATCAGCGGTCCAACATGCAGCTGGCCGGCTTGAGGTAATTGATAAGGCAAGTGCCTATTTAACAATTGGGGACTTAGGCTTTAAAAAGATTGGGAGCAAATCAGCCAGGG
>LIBD01000153.1 GCA_001437855.1 Actinobacteria bacterium BACL4 MAG-120820-bin23
AAGTCAGATGCTCTATCCAGTTGAGCTACGGGCGCAAGTTTGTTTATTTAAATCTGGATATTAACTATGTCCATCAAAAAGACTTGTAACTGAACCATCCTCAAATACCTCTTTGATCGCACGGGCCAGTAATGGGGCAATTGATAGCACGGTTAAATTATCAAATTTACTATCTTCTGCGATCGGCAATGTATTGGTCACAACTACCTCAGAGACTCTAGATTTCTTTAATCTATCAATTGCAGGTCCTGAAAGCACAGCATGGGTAGCTGAGATAATTACATCCTTAGCTCCAGCATCAATTAAGGCATCGACCGCTTTTGTGACAGTTCCGGCGGTATCAATCATGTCATCGATAACCACGCAAGTCATGCCCTTAACATCACCTACTACTTTGCCAACTGTTGCTTCATTTGGAATCTTTGGATCACGAGTTTTATGAATAAATGCAATACTGCAACCGCCAAGTAACTCACTCCATCTTTCCGCAACCCTTACTCGACCTGAGTCGGGGGAGACAATAACTAAATTTTTTCGATCAACTTTGCTGCCAACATAATTTGCTAGCAGTGGCAGAGCAAATAGGTGATCTACTGGACCATCAAAGAAGCCTTGGATTTGTGATGTGTGAAGATCTACACACATTAATCGATCAGCACCTGCGGTCTTAAATAAATCTGCCATTAGTCGAGCTGAGATTGGCTCTCGTCCTCGATGTTTTTTATCCTGCCGGGCATATCCATAAAATGGAAGAATTACCGTAATTCGTTTTGCAGATGCTCGCTTTAATGCATCCACCATTATTAACTGCTCCATTATTTGTTTATTTACCGGTGCGCTATGGCTTTGTAATACGAAAGCATCACTTCCGCGCACACTCTCTTCGAATCTGACAAATATTTCACCATTAGCAAAGTCATATGCTGAAGTGGGTGTGATTGGTATGCCAAGCTCTAATGCCACCGCATCAGCTAACTCTGGGTAGGCACGTCCGGTAAATAACCGCAAACTTTTTTCGGAGGTTAAGCGAATTTCGTTCAGTTTAGCTTCCCCCTGACCTTTAGGTGAATCTGGCTTAACTCTACTAGAAATTATTCACTCTTTTGCACCAGCCTTTTTTGCAGCCGTTGCTGATTTACTATCTTTACGCTTTCGCAGAACCCAACCTAAGATATTTACCTGCTTGGCCCGGCCAACTCCCAACGCACCTGCTGGCACATCCTCGTTGATAACTGATCCAGCAGCGGTATAGGCACCATCACCGACGGTTACTGGAGCTACCAACATTGTGTCGCTACCAATTCGAACCTGATCACCGATCTTGGTTTGATGTTTACTTTCACCATCATAATTAACAAATACTGTGGCAGCTCCAATATTGCTCTCTTGTCCGATCTGGGCATCGCCAACATATGAAAGGTGGGCCACCTTTGATCCCTTACCTACCGTGGAGTTTTTAATCTCAACAAATGCGCCAGCTTTACTCTCATTATCTAAAACCGTTCCTTGGCGCAGATAGGTATATGGGCCAACCTGAGCTGATGCACCAATTTTTGATTTAGTTGCAAAGCTTTCCACCACAGTTGCATCTGATCCGACTTCGCAATCAACCAAGGTGGTTCTTGGACCAATTATCGCTTTAGCTCCCACAATAGTTTTGCCACTTAGGGCAGAGCCTGGATGGATTACTACATCTGGAGAGATCTTTACCTGAGTATCAATCCATGTTGTAGTTGGATCAATAATTGTCACACCTGCCAACAAATGTTGGTGATTAATTCGATCGCGCATAATTGCAGCGCACTCAGCCAACTGTGATCTATCGTTTATGCCAAGAGTTTCAGTGTAATCATTAGAAACTATGGCTGAAATCAAGCCGCCATTTTTGTTTATTAAGGAAATTACATCAGTTAAATACAATTCCTTTTGAGCATTATTACTCTCTAATTTAGATATCACCTGTCTTAGTACTTTTAGATCAAATAAATAAACACCGGTATTTATCTCATCTATCTCTGTTTGAGATTGGGAAGCATCTTTTTCTTCAATAATTTGAGCGATCAAGCCTTGATCATTTCGAATAACTCTGCCGTAACCAGTTGGA
>LIBD01000154.1 GCA_001437855.1 Actinobacteria bacterium BACL4 MAG-120820-bin23
CTAAGTCCGCTCTTGGTGGTTTGGTGCGGGGATTATCAAATGAATTAGTTCCTCTTGGCATTCAAGTAAACGGAATCGCCCCAGGTTTTATAGAAACTGATATAAATGATCGAGTCAGAAAAGACAAAGCAAGATTTGAGTTTCTTACATCACGAATACCAATTGGACGTTGGGGAAAGCCTGAAGACCTTGCAGGAGCTACCCTGTTTCTCTCTTCAAAAGCATCTGACTATGTAAGTGGTGTAGTTATTCCTGTAGATGGTGGATATTTAGCTAATTGAATTACTTATCAATAACTGAGCCACGCATGACAATAGGTGGTTCAAGTAAAAGTAAATCTAGGTCAGCTCGAAAAGAGGAAACATAGGTCTTTTTAGTATGTGCCTCGTAGGCAGCTCTATCCTTGTAGCATTCAAACAAGAAGAAATTCTCTTCGTTAGATTCATCAATGTTTAATTGATATTGTAAATTCCCAGGCTCACTTTTGGTGAGTTCAACAATCGGGGAAATCGCATGAAGAAAAGCTGATTTCTTGCCTTTCTTAACTTTAAAAATGACAATTAGAGAAAACATTTACCTACCAAGCTACTTGATTGAGTAAAGGCTCGCCAACTTCAAGTCTGCGACACTGCTCCTCAACAAGTTTTCGACCATGTGGCTCAAAAGCAGCAGAGTCTCCACCAACATGAGGGGAGATAATCAGATTCGGCGCCCGCCAAAGTGGGTGGTCACTAGGAAGTGGTTCTGGGTCGGTGACATCGATTGCTGCCCGAATATGGCCAGAGGTCAAAGCGTTTAGCAGCGCTTCGGTATTTACGACAGGTCCACGTGAGACATTCACGAGTAAAGCCCCCGGCTTCATGCGACTAATTCTTTTCGCATCGAAGAGATCTTTAGTTTCAGTCGTCAACGGAACTGCCAGAATGATAATGTCGAAGTTTGAAATCAAGTCATCTAACTCCGATATTCCTCTAATTCTTCTATCTCGTGCGCTTCGAGCAAAACAAGTGGGCTTGACCCCAAAGGGTTCAAGGAAGTTCTCAATTTTTGCTGCAACTGATCCGGCACCAACTATTGCAACACTTTTGCCAAAAATCGAATCATTTCTCTTATGATCCCAGATGCCTTGATCTTTATTGCGAACAAATTCGTCTATCCCACGTAAGCTTGAGATAACAAGGCCCAAAGTTAATTCTGCTGTTGAAAAGTCATGAACACCTCGCGCATTAAATAGCTTTATACCAGCACGTTTAAAGGCCAGAGCATCTTCATAGCCAGCCATAAGTAATTGTAGAATTTTTAGCTTCTTCATCTTGACGATTGGGCTCAGCGCGGGGAGACCACCCATATACAAAGGAACATAGATTTCAATCTCCTCCAACTCTTCATCTCCGAGATGATTAATAGGAGTTGAGATCAAGTCAAAGCTAGGTGGCAAGGCTAAATCGCCCCATTGACACCAGATTTTGGTCACGCAAACCACCTCTTTTGATAGGAGGAATCTAGTTGTTCTGCAAGTATCTCTCTTGCTCTGTTCATTAGTACTTCAATTCCTTCACCAGAATCAGAAAGTTTAACAACTCCCACAATAGGAAATTCTTTACGGAGGTATCTAAGGGTGGTGGCATCGGCGCTCCCGCAGAGTAATAAAACTCTAGAATTCCGCTCTCGGGCTAACTTAAGTAATGGAAGCAGGGTTTTCCCCGAAAGGGTTGTTGAATCAATTCGACCTTCCCCGGTAATCAGAGTCATTTTTTCTGTTAGCAATTTCCTAACTCTGCTTTCTGCAACAAAAAAGTCAGAGCCAGATTCAATATTTGCACCAAAGAAGGTATTCATAGCAAATCCAATTCCGCCAGCACTTCCGGTTCCAGTTTTCTTCTTCTCTATCTGAGGATTGAATTCTTTTGAAATCCTGAACCATCTGCGTAGCGCTAATTCGGCGCGAATCTGTCCGAATCTAGTGAGTCCTTTCTGCCTTCCAAAAGAGCGCGCTGCGCCATGAATTCCTAGAAGTGGAAAACTTGTGTCACTCAACACCTTGAGCGATGAATCGCCAAATAGTTCTTCTCGTTTGCTAAC
>LIBD01000155.1 GCA_001437855.1 Actinobacteria bacterium BACL4 MAG-120820-bin23
ATAAATGGAAGCAGTGATGAATCCACCTCAGATGAAGCTGACTTAGTTGCAGGGATAAATCCACCAGCAGCCTTTAGGAAGCCTGCGTAGTTCTTACCCTCAAACAAGAAGTTTAGGTACTTAGATACAGCATCTTGATTTCCTGGCTTCTTAAAGCCCATGAAGTAATCCTGTACACCTAAAGTAATTGGCTTCTTTGATTTACTTGCTGATGGGAATGGTGCAACACCATAATCCACCTTGCTCTTGTAATCCTTCAAAGTTGAAGGGAAGAACACAGAAGCGTTGATCATTCCAACTCTTCCTTGGCTAAATAGTTTGAATGCATCGGTACGGTTTGTAGATGCTGGGTTTGGTTGTGTGTATCCAGCCTTTACCCAAGACCTAAGTTTGTTCATTGTTTTAAGGTTAGCCTTTGAGTTAATTACCCACTTGCTATTCTTCTCATCAAAGTAACGTCCACCATTACCGCCTGCCCAAATTTGGAACTCAGCTTGTGCTTCCTCTGATCCAAGTGGGATTGCTAATGGATAAACCTTTGAACCGTACTTGGCTTTAATCTTCTTTGCGGCAGCTGTTACCTCAGCCCAAGTTGTTGGGATCTTGGTATTGCCAGCTCCGTAGAAAACAGCCTTGTTAATAAAAAACATACGTGCGGAAGCTAAATCTGGAACAG
The DNA here is from genome assembly GCA_001437855.1 of Actinobacteria bacterium BACL4 MAG-120820-bin23. GTDB lineage: Bacteria > Actinomycetota > Actinomycetes > Nanopelagicales > Nanopelagicaceae > Nanopelagicus. The sequence goes on from LIBD01000155.1 coordinate 677, forward strand.
CATACTCAACTCCATTGTACTTAGAGTTATCGCGGAAAGCTGTTACGAAGTCAGAAAGCTTAGCCTCTGAAAACAGATCGCTAGTTTTGTATAGAAGACCTTCAGCTGCGAACTCTGAGAAGGTGTTCAAGTTAAGTACATCTGGATAAGACTTAGTTGAAATTAAAGTTCGGCCTTTTACTAAAATATCATCCCAAGATAAGTTTTCATGTTCAACTTTGATAGTTGGATTAGCTGCCATGAAACGCTTGTTTAGATCTTCATAGTAAGCAGGCATTGCGTCGGTGTAGTTTGGTGTCATTACCTTGATAGTTATGGTGTTCGCATTTGCAGGCGCAGCTGCAATAAGCGCTCCAGAAACTAGAGCTAATGAACCAATCGCAGCACTCACGCGCTTTGTTAGTTTATTCATTTATTGTATTCCTCCTAGGTTCTTGTCTATCGACAAGGAGCCTTAACCTCATCACTAATTGCAATCATTAGCAAGGCGGATTTATGCGGTAATAAATAACTTTTTTATATCAAATCTCATATTTTGGGCATAAATCCTCAGCGAGCTCTGATGCCAGTGCCAGGTGTGGCCTCGGTGCGCTTGCCTTGATTTAGGGTCGCAATTCCACCTATCCAAACCATTTCAAAGCCCTTAGCGGCAACCCTTGGGTGCTCATAAGTTGCCTTATCAATTACTTCCTCAGAATCAAAAAGCACCATATCTGCTTTCATGCCAATTTGTATAAAACCTCTATCTTTTAATCCAAGGCGCTTAGCAGAACGTCCGGTCATTCTTGCAATCGCAGACTCCATACTTAAAACTTTTTCTTGTCTAGCGTAGACCCCAAGATATCTTGCAAATGTTCCATAGCCTCTTGGATGAGGCCTATTGCCAGTCAAAATTCCATCACTGCCAACCATATGCCGCTTATCTTTCATAATAGATCGAACGTTTGGTTCATGCCCGGCAAAGATTACACATGAAGCTTTTAACTCTTCATCAATTATAAAATCTAAGTAAAAATCCGCCACATTTTGCTTAGTAATTTCAGCAGCAGTAACTAAATCAAGCCCAATGTATTTTTCATTATGAACTTTCTCAACGCCTGCAATCTTTATTGCTGGCCAATTTACAACCCCACCTTGATTACCATCACTGCCAGTAACTGTTAATTCATGGATCACTTTTAATCGCTGATCTAAAGTTTTAAGTCGTTTGATCGTTTCTGATTTACCGCCTGCTTGAACCCAAGATGGCAGCAATGCATGCAAATAGGTGGATCCGGCTAAGTATGGGTAAGTATCTAACGTTACATCTACACCATCTTTCTCGGCTAGATCAAGTTGATCAAATAGTAATTCAGTTTTCCCATGAAAATTTGAGTGGCTCATATGACAATGCGTTAAGTGAAG
>LIBD01000156.1 GCA_001437855.1 Actinobacteria bacterium BACL4 MAG-120820-bin23
ATACAGATCTGAGCAATAGTAAGATAGACATGTATGATGATGGGTCTAAGGTTATGATTGGGATTAATCCTGAAGATCAAACTAGATTTGTAAACTCAGATCTTTCTGATGCAAATCTAGAAAACGCTACCATGACGTTTACAGTTTGTTATTGAAATCATAAACTCTATAAACGATTAATAAGAGTATTTATAAAATGAAGAGTTATGATTTTGTTATTTTAGGAGCCGGTTCCGCAGGCTGTGTGTTAGCTAACAGGCTTAGCGCTAATCCAAATTTTAATGTTTGTCTTATTGAGGCTGGATCAAAAGATTCTGATATGAGATTGCATGTGCCACTTGGGTTTGCGTTTTTAGGTGAGGGCAGTAAATATAGCTGGAACTATAATACCGAACCTCAAAAAGAATTTGAAAAAGTTACATTGACTGAAACTGCTTCAGAGGTTGTTGATTCAGCTGGGGGATTGCATGAGGTTGAATCGCAAACAGAAGAGCATAGAAGAGGCTATCAGCCTAGAGGTAAGACTTTAGGAGGATCAAGTTCAATTAATGCAATGTTATATGTTAGAGGCCATAAGTGGGATTATGATCACTGGGCAGAACTTGGAAACGAAGGATGGTCTTATGATGAGGTTTTGCCTTATTTTAAAAAAGCGGAACACAATGAGGTCTTTGATAATGATTTTCATGGCCAAAACGGCCCGTTAAATGTAACAAAGATACGACACAAAAATAAATTTGTAGATGACTTTGTAAAAACTGGCGCATCAGTTTTTGGTTACAACGAAGACTTTAATGGTGAAAGCCAAGAGGGGATTGGTTATTACCAGACAACTCAAAAAGATGGCAAGAGATGCAGTGCAGCTAAAGCCTATCTGGTGCCCATTTTGGATAGGAATAACTTAACAGTACTCACAGATACTAATGTTAACAAAATACTGGTTGAGGGAAATAAAGCTACAGGCGTTCTTTGTATAAATGAAGAAGGTGAAGAGTTTTCGATACAAGCTACTAAGGAGGTTCTTCTTTCCTCAGGTGCTTTTGGCTCTCCTCAAATACTATTAAGGTCTGGTATTGGTCCAAGTGATGAGATAACAAAACATGGAATTGAACATAAGATTGATCTTCCTGGTGTTGGAAAAAACCTTCAAGATCATATAGATTACATATCTGTTCATAAGCATAAATCTGTGAACCTTATTGGCTTTTCTCTTGGGACGATATTTTTTAAATTCCCATATGAAATACTGAAATATTTTCTTACTAAAACTGGGCTATTTACATCGACAGTAGCTGAGGCTGGGGGATTTATTAGATCTAGAAATGATATACCCGTTCCAGATATTCAGCTTCATTTTGCACCTGGAATGATTGTAGATCATGGTCGACAGCAATTATGGGGAACTGGTATCAGCTGCCATACGTGTCTGTTAAGACCAAAATCAAGAGGTGAAGTCACTCTTAATTCACCCAGCCCTTCAGATGACCCAAAAATAGATCCAAAATTTTTATCACACCCAGATGACATGAAAGATATGGTTGAAGGCTATAAAAAAATGATGAAGATTATGAATAAACCACCATTATCTAAATATACAAGTAAGCACGTGCATAGACCAATTGATTTAGATGACGATAAAGATATTGAACAGGCAATTAGAGAAGAGGCCGACACCGTCTATCATCCCGTTGGAACATGCATGATGGGTCAAGATGAAATGGCAGTAGTTGATGAGAGATTAAAGGTCCATAAAATGGATGGATTAAGAGTGGTAGATGCATCCATAATGCCTACGCTTGTTGGCGGCAATACTAATGCACCCACCATTATGATTGGAGAAAAGGCTTCAGATATTATTCTTGAAGATTGGAGCTAGATGAATTTAATTATCAAGACAATTCTTTTAATCTTTTCAATATACTCATATTCATTGACTGTCACTGTTTCGGTTTGAACAGAGAATAAGATTTTTGAACCTTTTATCAAATATCATATAAAACTTCTTGTACTTATCTTTCATTGTTATCCAAATAATATCTCATGAAAAAATCTTCCTGGCATCAAAGTAA
>LIBD01000157.1 GCA_001437855.1 Actinobacteria bacterium BACL4 MAG-120820-bin23
AGACTTTCCTTCTAAATTTCTAGCAGCACCTGCAAAGAATCTAATTTGATCCAACATTGGGCCGATTTCTTCAGCACGAGTTACCGCAATTGGCTTTCCGGTATTTTCAGATTCAATACCAATCAACTCTTCACTTCTGGCCTCAATTGCATCTGCAATCTTATTAATCGCTTTTTGACGCTCACCTGGTGTGGATTCTTTCCAAACTTCAAATGCTGCAGCTGCAGATTTCATAGCCTTATCTACATCGGATGCATTTGATACTGGAGCCTTTGCAAAAACCTCACCTGTTGCTGGGTTAATTAAATCTTGCACCTTATCTGAGGTGGCACTAACTTTTTTTCCATTAACAAAGTTTTGCAGGGTTTTCACAATTACTCCTTGGTTGTTTACTGAATAAACTTAGACGGGAGTCTAGTTATAAAGATCGGAGTAATCAATAGTTTTCTAGGGCCCCTTAAAATTAAGCCAATTTTAAACAATTCCACCTTAATCCCAGTACCAATCTAGCCCGCAGATACTTTGGCCAGATTTACTAGCTCCGAGCAAAAAAACGAATCGGACCCACGTGAGTTAAACCAACTTTTTGACCAACTTCAAAGTCAAGTGGGCCGGGAATTCTAACCTGCAACAAATTATCGGCCACATTAATTGAGATCATGGCGTCATGGCCATAGTAGTCAATCTTATTTATTTGCCCACTAATCATTCCCTGGGCTGGATCAGCGGAAATCTTTATCTCCTCTGGTCTAATTACCACTTCACCAGTTACTAAATCTGATGAACTTAATTTAATGGGTGCAAATAAATAATCAGTCTTACCATCGGAGAATTTTCTTGCCTGTAGTACTAATGTATCCCCGGTGCTGATAGCGGTTGTAGCAGAGTTTGGCGAAGAGTAAACCTGCTCTGGTGGTCCTTGTTGAATTATCTTTCCGTTTTGCATAAGTGCTAATAGATCTGCAGAAACTAACGCCTCTTCTCTATCATGGGTTACTAAAATTGCAGTTGTATTTTGAGAACGTAGCAACTTAATTACATCACCTCGTAGCTCAATTCGAAGCTGAGCATCCAGGGCTGAAAATGGTTCATCTAGCAAAATCATCGCTGGTTTTACCGCTAGCGCCCTAGCTAATGCCACTCGAGTTTGTTGGCCACCAGATAATTGATTTGGCATGCGTTTTTCAAAACCTTCTAAATCAATCAGCGCTAGCATTTCTTTAACTATTTGCTTAATTTGCATCTTAGTAAGTGATGATTTGTCTAAGCCAAAAGCGATATTTTTCTCAACATTAAGGTGAGGAAATAACGCACCATCTTGTGGAACGTAACCAATTTTTCGCTTATGCGCAGGGAGCACTAAGGATGAAAGGCTTACTAGTTGCTTATCAAATCTAATAGTTCCAGCACTTGGCTGAAGCAGGCCAGCTATTGCCCTAAGTAAAGTTGTCTTGCCACAGCCTGATGGGCCCAATAAGGCTGCAATTTGGCCAGAAGCTAAATTAAATGAGAGATCATCAAGAACCTTCTTATTGCCCAGTGAAACATCTAAGTTTTTGATCTCGATCGAGGCCACGATTAACTCCCAAATCCTTGGCTAAGCTGAATGCGATCAGCTTTATCAGGTCTACTTAGAATAAATGTTGGAATAGCAGCGATTGCAATTAATATTAAAGCATAAGGCGCGGCTTCATTAAATCGATTTATTGCAGCATATGACCATATTTGCGTAGCTAACGTTTCAAAGCCAGTTGGCCTCAGCATAAGTGTTGCAGGTAACTCCTTCATTGCAGTTAAGAAAACTAATGTGGTTCCTAAGGCTATGCCTGGCGATGAAATCGGTGCGATAACATTTTTTAATACTGCCCATCGACTTAGCCCCAAGGTAGCTGCCACCTCTTTAGCACCTGCTGGTACTTGAGCTAATGAACTACTCATTGTTGCTACAGATTTAGCTAAAAATAAAAGCGCATAGGCAAAAGCTAGTAAAAATGTAGTTTGATAAATTAAATCAAACCTTGAGCTAAATGAAACTAAGGCAAGACCAA